>NZ_JBLZFX010000004.1:0-143558 GCF_050753345.1 Alkalinema pantanalense CENA528
CCCACTCCCCCAATCTGCCACCCACCCACTCCCCCAATCTGCCAATTACGTCTTCCACCTTTATGTATCCAGTCGCAGCGGTCATGTGCAGCGCATTTTGCAAAATCTCCACCGGTTGCTAGAGCAATGTATCGATCAGCCCTATACCTTAAAAATGATTGACATTACTAAGAATCCAGAACAGGCTGAGTTAGATCAGGTTACTGCAATGCCAACGTTAGTCCGAGTGAGTCCTTTACCCATGCGACGGATTGTTGGAGACTTGGAGGATACCGATCGGTTGCTGAGCCTGCTGAGCAATCCTTAAATTTCAGCTTGAATAATCTGCTTTCTAGCTCATGCTTTTCAAATTCAAAATTGATTCATAAATTCCTGTGAGCAATGTATTTAGAAAATGATCAGGTATCCTTAGATGCTGCTTTAAACCATGCGTTAGCAGGTCATGATTTATCCCCAGATGAAGGATTGTACCTGCTGCGCCAAACCAGCTCCACCGCTGTAGAGGCTATTCGTGAAACCGCCGATCGTCTGCGTCAGCAGCAGGTTGGCAATACCGTGACCTATGTAGTCAATCGCAATATTAACTACACCAATATTTGCGAACAGCATTGTAGTTTTTGTGCGTTTCGACGGGATGCCGATGAATCTGGAGCCTATTGGTTAGACTGGGACACAATTCTGTCAAAGGCTGCTGACGCTGTGCAGCAGGGGGCAACGGAGATTTGTATGCAGGGGGGCCTCAATCCCAGTGCTAAAATCGACGATCGGGCTTTGCCTTATTACGTACAGTTGGTCACGACCATCAAATCTGCCTTTCCTCACCTGCATCTCCACGCTTTTTCACCCCAGGAAATTCAATTTATTGCGCGGCAGGATGGCTTAACCTATGCCGATGTGATCACAGCGTTGCAGGAGGCGGGGGTGAATTCCATGCCTGGAACGGCAGCGGAGGTTTTGGATGACGCCGTGCGGCGCGTAATTTGTCCAGAGAAGATTAATTCGGCCACTTGGGTCGAAATTCTACAGACAGCCCATACCTTAGGCATGCCCACTACCAGTACGATGCTGTCGGGGCATATTGAAACCCCTGTCCAGCAAATTCAGCACCTAGAACAATTGCGTCAACTGCAACAAAAAGCCCAGCATCGAGGCGATCGGGGGATTACAGAATTTATTTTGCTGCCTTTTGTGGGGCAAGAAGCGCCGAAACCATTGCGTAGTCGGGTTGGACGGGATCAGCCAGACTTAGCTGCTTCGCTACAGTTAACCGCCGTTGCCCGGATTTACCTAGGCAATTGGATTCCTAACCATCAACCTAGTTGGGTCAAATTAGGGTTACCGGGGGCGATCGCCGCACTCACTTGGGGCTGTAACGACATTGGTGGCACGTTAATGGAAGAGCACATCACCACCATGGCCGGGGCGATCGGCGGTACCTGTCAAACCGTGGAGACGTTGACCCAAGCGATTTCGAGCCTCGATCGTCCGGCCCAACAACGGGACACGCTGTATCAACCCGTCACCGCGTAAGGATCAACTCATAGATCATGGGATGTTGATGCTGAGTGGAGCACCTACTAAGGTGGGAACCCACAGGCTGAAATGCTTGATTGATCAGAGTGTTGACTGATTTTGCTTGATTAAACTACCCCAAACAATCCTCAATCAATTTTAATTTTTTCCATGGAATTGCCATTCAAGAAGCATGCAGAATTGGCAGACTCTGCTACATTGGCTGTTGGTAGATTCCACAGGCATTGCTTGATCCCGGTTAGCGCATGAACGCCAAAACGCTGTTTCAGAAGAAATCTAATTCTCTGCTGCTGCCCTTAGCAGGGGCGGCCTTTCTGATTGTGGGTGGGGGATTCGCCTTCTGGACTTTAACACGACCGAATTTTGTACCGGGCACCTTGCCAACTGGGTCAACCGTGATTCCCCAAGATGCCCTAATGGTTGTTTCCTTCACCACCGATGCTAACCAGTGGGAAAAACTACGCAGCTTTGGAACTCCCAAAAGCCAAGCTGCCTTGAATCAAAATTTGGCCCAACTGCGCGATCGTTTCCTAACGGCCAATGGCTTGAATTATGAGCAGGATATTCAGCCTTGGATTGGCTCGGAAGTCACCCTAGCCATGCTATCCCCCCAGTCGGAACTGGAACCGCCTAAGAATGGTCAACCGCCTCAGCCTGCCAATGCCCAACCTGCCATTTTGGTTCTGCCGATTAACAACGCCTTAAAGGCTAAGGAGATCTTCGATCGTCCGCGCAATCTGCCGGGTCGCCAATGGACGGAGCGGACTTATCAAGATATTAAAATCCGCGAGGCTAAGGGTGAACAGCCCTCTCAGAACGTTGATATTGCCGCGATCGATGGCAAGTTTATCCTAATTTCCAACAGTGCAAGGAGCATCGAACGGGCGATCGAGACTTACAAAGGTGGCAAGTCATTAGCGGGGACTCCGGGCTACACCGACGCCCTCGGCCAAATCCAAAAGACGGGGCGGGGTTTTGCCAGTGTGTATATGAATCTGCCGGAAATGGTGATGTCAGGGAATGCCAACACCAACCGCAATCTGTCGCAACAGAGCCTTGACCAGGTGAAGCAGAGCCAAGGCTGGGCGACGGTGGCCAATCTTGGGGACGATGGGGTGACGCTCAATAGTGTGTTTTGGCTGAAACCGGATGGCGATCGTAAATTCTCCGTGCGCAATACGGCCAAAACGATGCCAACGCGCTTACCCGGCGATACGGTGCTGATGGCCTCTGGAGGCGATTTTAAGCAGTTCTGGACAGACTATACTCGCGACTTTGCCACGATGCCCGTCAAGCTCCTCGATCCGGTCAGTTTCCGGCAGGAGGTGAAGGGCGCGCTGGGTATGGATCTGGAACAGGATTTTGTCGATTGGATGCAGGGTGAATTTTCCCTATCGTTGGTGGCGGCTCCCCCAGGTAGCCCTCCCACAACGCCGATCGGATTGGTGCTGATGGCCCAGGCTAGCGATCGTCGAGCGGCGGAAAAAGCGTTTAAGCAACTGGATGAAACGATGGCGAAAAAGTTCAGTTTCACGGTAGAAGCTGGGCAAGTGGCTGGTCAGGATGTGGTTAACTGGCGTATGCCCTCGGCGGAAGTGGGGATTACTCGGGGGTGGCTAGACGGGAATGTGGCCTTTCTGACCCTCGGTGCACCCGTCGCTTCTAGTTTTCTGCCCCGTCCTACGAATACGCTATCGACGAATCCCTTGTTTCAAAAGGCGATCGTGCCGAGTAACGACGCGGTGAGCGGTAACTTCTTTATGGATGTGAAGCGGGCAGGTTCCTTTAAATCCCTCCCCCTCCTGCGTTTTCCTGAAAGTAATCAAGTCTGGTTAGAGGCCATTCAATCGATCGGGATTACCACCGTTGTGACTAGCGATCGCACGACCCGCTACGATGTCACCTTACTGCTGCAAAAGGGCGATCGACCCGGTGAACTGCCCAGTCCTAGCCTCCCGAGTCCCAGTGCTCCTTCCCCTAGCCCATCCCAGTAATTCGCCCAGTAATTCTCCAACGTCATCCGCTCCTGTGCAGGAGCTTGGTGAGCCAGCGTACCTAGCCTTGTTCTCCTTGCTGAATTCTGGGAACGAACTCTGGATGGTGCTATCTATTCTGAAAGCGCTGACCTAGCCAATCTCCCAGACCTAAACCTCGGTGCCCCAAACCAGTCTTGCTGCCCACAGTAGGGTCAAAACGCCTAGGGAGACCCAATCCCAGATCCGTAACTGTAATTCGTGCCATTCTACCCGGTGCCGATCGGGACTGGTAAATCCCCGGACTTTCATGGCGCTGGCGATTTGTTCTGCCCTCAACAGTAAATTTTCTAACAAACGTTCCGCCACCAAGACCCAGACTTTAATGGTTCGTTTCAGTCCTAGCTTTTTCCAGTCGATCGCCCTTGTCCGAATCGATCGCACCAAATTTTGAAATTCCTCCAACACCAGTGGAATAAACCGTAGTGACAACGTCAGGGTTAATGCAATTTCAGTCACCGGAATTTTAAACCGACGCAACGGCTCCAGTAAATCTTCTAAACCCGCTGTAATTTCCTCTGGTGCTGTTGTAAGCAAATACAGCGTTGTACTATACAGCAACGTAAACAACAGCGTCGCAAACCGCAGCGCCAAATTCAACGATCGCTGGGTAATCGTCACAACCCCCCAATTTGCGACCACGTAGTGATAGTCCGTCGGTTGAGGCAATTTTGGGGCTGTCTTCGTTTCGGACGATCCACCGCCCAGAAAACGACTATACCAAGGTTGTGCGGGGGGCAGCGGGGGCAATTGAGCGGGTTGCTGGGAGAAGACCAGTTCATTTTCCGGCAGCCGGGGCTGGGGATTCACGTTCAAACCATCCGGCGCGATCGCAATCAACAGGCCAACATAGACACAAAGCAACGTTAGCCAGCCCATTTGTTGCCGCCAGACCCGCAGGGGAATCTTGCCACTCACGGTTAACCCCATCAGGGCCACTACTAAGCCAACCCGCCATTCCAGCGTCGCTAGAAAGGGGGCGGCTAAAAAACTCATTAACCACGCTAATTTCACCCTAGGATCCAACTTGTGCATCCAGGTAATCGGCTGTTCTAGGTAAAGTCCCAGGGGTAAAGAGCGCAGCAGATCCATACAAGTAAGGTGATCTAAAGAAGCAATTGGACAGACATGTGAAGGTTAGGGAGGTGAATGCAGATGAGATGCACGGCCCACAATCGCCCACGATATCTTCAATTAGTGTAGTCGGGATTGTTCAAAATCTGCTGAGAGAATGGTGTGTTTCTGCCGGTTCTCGATGACTTCTCGATCGCCCCCGATCGCTCCCAATACAAGCATTTTGGTTACACCTGTCACCGGCTTGGATGCCGCCCCTTGCATGAACAAACGCGATCGTCCGTGCAATTGACAGATTCAGAAGGGTATACTGCCATCACACATACCACTCAGCCTGTGCATGAAGAAATCCTTTGTCCTGGACACTAATGTTCTGCTTCACGACCCTGCTGCCATCCACCGCTTTGGTGCCAACAATGATGTGGTTTTGCCCATTACGGTCATTGAAGAGCTCGATCGCTTCAAGAAACAACCAGAGACAACTGGACGGAACGCACGCCAAGTGTCCAGAATGCTGGATGAACTGCGCCAGCAAGGCACGATTATTCAAGGCATTCCCCTAGATAATGGGGGGACCTTGCGGGTGGCGCTCTGCCATCGGGAAACGCTGCGGGAACTGCCTCCGGAACTGGAGGGTGATCGGGCTGACAATGAGATTTTAGCCGTGGCGCTGGAACTGCGGCGGCAATGCCAATGCCCGGTCGTTCTAGTCAGTAAAGACACGAACCTACGGATTAAGGCTGATGCGCTGGGGCTGGATGCCAGTGATTATGAAACCGATAAGGTTGATATCTCCGACCTCTACACGGGCTCGGCGGAAGTGTTGGTCGATGCGGAGGTGATCAGCCAACTGTTCCGGGAAGGCGGTGTGACATTGCCAGGAGCGTTTTTCCCAAACCAAGCCATTACGTTGGTGAATCAACTCAATCCCTCCCACACTGCGCTGGCGATCGTTGATGGCAGTGGTAAAAAACTCGTTCCCATTACCAAATTTCCCCATTCCGGGATTTCCCGCATCCAGCCCCGCAACCGGGAACAGAGTTTTGCCTTTGATTTGTTGCTAAGGGACGATATTCAATTAGTCACGCTAGTCGGCTTTGCGGGTACCGGGAAAACGTTACTGGCGATCGCGGCGGGATTGCACAAAGTTGCCGATGAGCGCTTGTATTCTCGTCTATTGATTGCGCGGCCTGTGGTTCCGATGGGTCGAGACATCGGCTACCTACCCGGTGACATTGGGGAAAAACTCGCCCCTTGGATGCAACCGTTGTTTGATAACTTCGACCTAATTTTTGGCACCCAGGACAGCACGGGTAAACCTGCCCATTGGCGCAAAGGGCACGAAGAACTGATCGAACGGGGTTTATTGCAAATTGAACCACTGACCTACATTCGGGGTCGGACGTTGCCCCAGCAGTTCCTAATTGTGGATGAGGCGCAGAATTTAACACCCCACGAGGTGAAAACCATTCTAACGCGGGCGGGCGAGGGCACCAAAATCGTCATGACGGGCGACCCTGACCAAATCGATAATCCCTACGTGGATGCGGCGAGTAATGGGTTGACCTATGCGGTGGAACGGTTCAAATCCGAGGCGATCGCGGGTCATATTACCTTGGCACGGGGTGAGCGATCGATGCTGGCAGAACGGGCTGCTGCGCTGTTATAAAACCTGCTATAAAACCTGCTTAGAACCACTGGGCGATCGAACTGTAGCGCCAGACTAGTAATTGCAGAATTGAGACTCCAGAAACTCCAAATTCTCAATTCTGCTGCGTTAGTCTCCAACCTTGAGGGATTTGCTAAGGCATAATATCCCCGATTTATTCACCTACCCATCTACCCACCTACCCACCTACCCATCCACGCAAAATTTGATTGCTACGCTGCTCCCTGCTCTGAGGTTCCCTAAAGCTGGGTCTGCCTAAAGTTGGGTCTGCCTAAACAACCACAAGTTGCGGCTGTGCTTGCGTCACCACCTCGCGAAATTGCACGACATTGCCGATCACTGCGATCGCTGGGGCGGTAAAGCCAGTGGAATCCACCGCTTGCAAAACATCACCCAACTGACTGATCAGTTCCGTTTGATCGGGACGGGTACCCCAACGGACTAACGCGATCGGTGTTGCTTTTGGCAAACCCGCATCAATTAAAGCTTCGACAATATGAGGGAGATTGTGTATCCCCATATAAACGACAATCGTTTCAGCACTGTGGGCGATCGCTGACCAATTGACGGCAGGACGATACTTTTCCACGGATTCATGTCCGGTGACAAAAACCACGGAGGAACTGTAATTGCGATGGGTTAAGGGAATGTTTGCATAAGCAGGTGCAGCAATGCCTGAGGTAATTCCCGGAACCACTTCAACGGATATCCCTGCCGCCACCAGGTCTTCCATTTCCTCGCCGCCTCGCCCAAAGATAAATGGATCGCCCCCTTTGAGTCGTACAACGATCGCGACTTGCTTCGCTTTTTTAATCAGCAAGTTTGTCGTCTCTTCCTGCAATAGAGAATGCTGGCCTTTGCGTTTTCCCGCATGAATTTTTTCCGCTTGGGGATTGATCATCGCCAAAATTGGCGGACTGACCAATGCATCATAGACCACTACATCGGCACATTCCAGGAGCGTTTTCCCCTTAAGCGTCATTAAACCCGGATCGCCTGGGCCTGCACCCACAAGATAGACTTTACCTAAGGAGACAGAACAATGCGTCATAGAGCTATCACACTGAAAACACAACGGTGAAGAAGAAAGGCAAACTCAAAAAGTATTAGAAAGAAAGGGATGAATAACAAGCAATGAATAACAATGAATAGATCATTAACTTG
Organism: Alkalinema pantanalense CENA528; assembly: GCF_050753345.1. Lineage (NCBI taxonomy): Bacteria > Bacillati > Cyanobacteriota > Cyanophyceae > Leptolyngbyales > Leptolyngbyaceae > Alkalinema > Alkalinema pantanalense. The sequence continues at coordinate 7,474 of NZ_JBLZFX010000004.1, forward strand.
ATTGAGAATTCATGAACTCTCAAGTTATGGATCGACTCATTCGTTATTCAACCGTTTTAAAATCAAATCTACTAAAGCCGGGTTGGCATCTAAGGTGGGTAAAAGCTGAACCTGTGGCTGATTGAAAAGATTTGACCAAGATCGTACCTGTTGCACGATCGCATCTGTAATCCCTCCTTCGGACAAAAAGTAAGGAAGAATAACCATTCTCCTGATGGGTGCTCTAGGGGGGGGGGACAAAGGTGAATTGATGGCATTGCCCGTTCCTGGGTCGGTTGTTTCCCCGTTAAGTCCACCCCTGGGACAGGGGGGTAAGCAATTATTTAGGCAGTCATTTAAGCAATCTTCTAAACTAGGTGCCATTGACCAATAGGCTACATGGGCATCTAGGTCATGGGCTAATTGTTCGACGATTGCATTCCCCCCTGGACGGCGACTACCATGGGCCAGCAAAATTCGGTATGGTGGTGGTTCTAAGGTCTGGGGTGGTTCTAGGGTTTGGGGTGATAACTGTGAGCCCAATGGCGGCGTGAGAGGAGGGACTGAAGCTTGCTCAAATTGTTGTTGGAGCAAGGGCAATAACTCTGGATTGCTGCCCAAAAAGGGGATCATTTTGAGGGTGATGGGTGTCTGGGCCGTGACTAGGGCCTGTTGAGCGATCGCCATTTCCCGAGGCAAATCTTCCATGACATGAACCCCCGGCAGCAGAAACAAGGGCACGATCGTCACAGTCTTGCCCCCTGCATTGGCGACGGTCTGGGCAAAGTGACTAATCTGCTGATGTAAAGGCTCAGGCATACATTCTAAGGCTGCCGTTCCGATCATTGTCTGCTGATTGAGAGTGGCCGATCGCATTGCCCTACGGGAAGCAGAAATGGGTTCGGCCAAACTGGAAGTGACGAAATGGGGGCGGGCAAAATGGGCTTGCGCTAAGCGATCGCGACACCGTTCAGCTAACTGCAATACGGTGCGGTGAGGACGCGGATCACGGCTGCCATGGGTTACGAATAAGTAAGCGTTCAAGGATGCATTCAACCAAGACAAGGGCGTACTCAAATTAAACCAAGCAAGACATCTGAGAAAGGTTGTAATCCGGAAAAGTTCAGTTCAATATCAGCGTCATTAAACCTTCGGATACGTGAATAGGTGGACATGTCCCACATCCATTGGAGTCATCAATTGCATCTGTAATTCATCAATATCAATTGACTCTTCAATGGCTGAGATTGAATCGTCAAGCTAACGATTCAGCAACCAGATTCAACGGTCAAGAGGAATAAACAATCAATTAAATAGTCCTTAATGATACTGCGCGATCGCCCCTCACTGTGTAGCCGATTTAGCGATTGGCTATCAATTTTTCTAAAATTTTCGATATCCTACCTTTTGGGTGAGATTCTTACCCCGATCCCCTGGAAAGGGTGCGTAAACAGTTAGCATAGGTGGGAGCAATTTCAGAGAGGCTAGGCGATGCAACTCGGGGATACGCAGGTCGGTGGTGTGCAACGCAGTGGAATACAGCTGAATGCTGGAACAACCCTTCAAAACGGCAAATACTTACTCAACCACCCCTTGGATGGGCAAGGAATTGGTCTTACCTACCGTGCCACTGTCTCTGCAACCGGGCAAATCGTGGCCATCAAAACCTTCAATCCCACCCTGCAGTCCCATCCTAAATATGCCCAATTGCGCCAACGCTTTCTCGATCGATCTCGCCTCCTTGCCGCTAGCCAGCATCCCAGTCTAGTTCGTGTTCTCGATATTTTCTCGGAAGCGGAGCAACCGTTTGTTGTCATGGAATATATTTCCGGCAGCACCCTGGCTGATCTGTTTGCTTCCCAGGCGACCCTCTCCCCTAAGGCTGTTTTACAAGCCCTTTGCCAAGCGACTGCTGCCCTGCATGTTGCCCATTCTCATCATTTGGTGCATGGTAATCTGCATCCCCGACAACTAATTCAGCGCTCAGGAAGCAATGCAATTGTCCTTGTGGGTTTCAGTACGGGACTGATTCCAGCGGCTTCTAAGTCTCTGGATCCAGCGCGATCGCTCTATTGGGCTCCGGAAATGTTGACCCAAGGCGCGACTCCGCAAACCGATCTCTACAGCATTGCCGCTATGCTGTACCATGCCCTATCCAACCACCCGCCGCTGAGCGTTGCCTCTGGAGACTTAGCTGAGAAATTTCCCCTCCTGCCCTTACTCCCTCCGGCTGTGCAAAAGGTATTGCGCTACGCAATGGCAGCGGATCCCAAGCAACGGGTTCAAACAGCCGAAGCTTTACTGCATCTATTCGGCGGTGGATCGGCTGGCTCCTCTCAAGCAGAAAATCCAGAGCGATCGCAACCCCGCACTCAGCCCAGCTTAACAACCCCAACGCTTGCCCCATCCCCCCTGGTCAGTGCCTCTGCCGCTCCACTGATGGCCGTTACGGTCGCACCTACAGAACCGACGCTGGTGCCCCCTGTTGCCTCGTCGGAAGCCATGCCGATGGTCTCCGACCGACCGGAGGTCATCGCGAGTGCTGCCCCCGCCGTGACACCCAGCAGTTCTTCGATCATCCTCCCCCGTCTGCCCCAAACTCCGTCGTCCGCCGCTGAGCCGATCGCCCAACCCCCTGCATTCCCCGATGCTCCTGCCCGACCCCCGCTAGCTCCTGCCCTCTATCGCCACGAACCTCTAGCTGAACCCGATCCAACCCCAGATCCTTCTAACTTGGACTCCGCTTCCCCCGAATCTGCCCCAGATCTTGGCTATTCTTCTGAGGCTTCTCAATCTTCTACCCCAAAGTCATCCATGCTGATTGTTCCTAAATATCCCAAGCGAGCATTTGTCCTGATTGGCGCGATCGCTGCTGCTTTTGGTCTGAGCTTTGGTTTAGCACTCCGCTTCAGTGCAGGTCAACGGCCAGGATCCAGCTTGTTCCACGCAGGTCAGTCTTTCCCCCAACGGGAATGGAAAGGCTCCGTTGAAGCGATTGAAAACTCCGACGAGATTCCCAGTGAAACCCCTAGCACTACCAATCGCTCACCCAACTCCGGTTCAACCTCACCCACCAGTGAAGTCAATGATTTTCCTGAACCGATCGAATCTCCTTTGCCGCGCCGAGAAATCCCCTTCAATCCAGTCCCTTCTGTAGATTCAACGGCCCCAGATGCTAGAGATGAAACATCGCCCCCGCCCCCGGCAAAGCCCTCCCGTCGTCAGCCGGAGGACGCGCCTCCTGCGGCATCCAGTTCAGAACCTCCCGCTAAGGCTCCCCTAGTCGAGCCAGATTTGCCGCCAGCCGCTCCCTCCCCCGCCTCATCCAAACCTCCCCGTGGGGCTGATCCCCTGCCTCCCGCTGCTTCTCCTAAAGCTTTAACAAAATCAGCGGATCCTCTGCCACCAGAACCGACTCCTTAGGGATCTGCAAGCAACGAGGGGCTGGTCACTGGGATTCCGGTGATTCACTGGGATTCCGGTGATTCGTCGGACTCTGGAATGTTAAGCAAGTTATAATTTTTGCGAACGTCTGCAAAGCATTCCCATGAGTAGTCCCTTGGTTCATGCCTTTTTTGTTGGTCGCGCGATCGCAGAAATTCTTTCTGAGCAAGCCGAGAAAGCAGTCACAAATGCCCTAAGCGAGCTGGGCAAATTTGATGCTGAGCAGCGGGAGACCCTGCGCAACTTTGTTCAGCAGGTTACGGAACGGGTAGAAGTGAATGCCAACGCCCAAGGCAGCGCTGCTCCGACGCCAACTTCGCCTCGGGGTGGAGATTTGCAAGCTATCATCGATGACTTGCGGGCTGAGATTGCCGAGGTTCGCACAGAGCTTCAACGCTATCGCAATGGAGCCAGCTAATCCTGCTAGCTCCGTTTCTCTTGATCTGTTCCTCTCTACCCCGAGAATTGCTTCATGGGCAGCCAGTCCTATCCCGATCGAGCCTATCGCTGGAATCGTGACAACTATTCCCGACAGCGGCGCTTTGTAGATATTTGGGCCTTTGTGCTGCGGTTGCTCTACGAGCACTGGCTGTTTGAGAAGCCTTGGAGTTATCGCGGTGGCATCTCGGAATCGAAAAAAGCCGTTCGTAGACGGGCCTTGGCCATCTGGGTTCGGGAAACCTTGCTAGACTTAGGGCCAACGTTTATCAAAGCGGGCCAGTTATTTTCAACCCGCGCGGATTTATTTCCCAGTGAATTTGTTGAGGAACTCTCTAAGCTGCAAGATCGGGTTCCTGCCTTTAGCTATGAACAAGTTGCCGAAATTATTCACCAGGATCTGGGCAAAGCTATTCCAGAACTCTACCGGAGTTTTGATCCAGTGCCTTTGGCTGCGGCTAGTCTAGGCCAAGTCCACCGGGCGCAGTTGCAATCGGGTGAAGAAGTTGTTGTTAAGATTCAGCGACCAGGGTTACGCAAGTTATTCACGATCGACCTGGAAATTCTCAGAGGGATTGCCCGCTATTTCCAAAGCCATCCCAAATGGGGTCGAGGTCGCGACTGGATGGGTATTTATGAGGAATGCTGCAAAATCCTCTGGGAGGAGATTGACTACCTGAATGAAGGGCGCAATGCTGATACCTTTCGGCGCAATTTTCGGGACGAGCCAGGGGTTCGGGTTCCTCGAGTCTACTGGCGCTATGCCTCTCCTCGCACCTTAACCTTGGAATACGTACCCGGTATCAAAATCAGTCACTATGAGGCGTTGGAAGCAGCAGGGCTAGATCGTAAGGAAATTGCCAAACTGGGGGCACAATCCTACCTGCGGCAAATTCTAGACAAAGGGTTTTTCCACGCCGATCCCCACCCTGGTAATTTAGCGGTGAGCCCTGAAGGTCAACTGATTTTCTATGACTTCGGCATGATGGGGCAGGTCAAGTCGGTCACCCGCGAGAAACTGTTGGGTACTTTTTTTGGGATTGCTCAGAAGGATGCCGATCGGGTGATTCAATCCCTGGTGGACTTGGGTGCGCTGACACCGACGGATGATCCAGGGCCAGTGCGGAGATCGGTGCAGTACATGCTGGATAACTTCATGGATAAACCCTTTGAAGCCCAGTCGATCAACGCCATTAGTGATGACCTGTATGAAATTGCCTACGATCAACCCTTTCGCTTCCCAGCGACTTTTACGTTTGTCATGCGGGCGTTTTCTACGTTGGAAGGGGTTGGTAAAGGATTGGATCCAGATTTTAATTTTATGGAGGTTGCAAAACCCTTTGCAATGCAACTTATGGCCAATGAAAATCCCTATTCAGAAGCGGGTAACCTATTAAATGAGCTGAGTCGTCAAGCAGCCCAAGTGAGTAACTCTGCCCTAGGACTCCCCCGACGGATTGAGGATACCCTAGATAAACTAGAGCGAGGGGACTTGCGGGTGCGGGTACGATCGAGTGAAACCGATCGTGTGCTACGCAAGCTGACAGGGGTTAATATGGGAACCAACTATACCCTGTTGACCTGTACCTTTACCCTGTCTGCAACCATCTTGCTCGTCAACCACTGGGTTTGGGCAGCGGTATTAGCTGCTTTTGCGGCAGTGGTTACAGGGGGAGCGCTCGTGCGTTTGCTAATCAAGCTCGATCGCTTTGAGCGGCTGCCGTAATCATTTCAGATCTTAACGTCAAGCTTTGTTACGACTTTTTCAACCTTGTTTGCTGAGTGCTGTCTGTTCATGAAACGTTTTTTCGCAGGAATGACTGATCCGGGGCTAGTGCGCTCGGCTAACCAGGATGCCTATCATACGGATCCTGAGGGGAGGTTTTTTGTCGTAGCGGACGGCATGGGCGGACATGCAGGCGGCCAAGAAGCCAGTCGTCTGGCGATCGAAGCGATGTATGGCCATTTCCAACGCTTTTGGGATTCGGAGGACTCGTCCCAGGATTTGTTGGAGCAAGCATTTCTGAAAGCTAATCAAGCGATTCTCTACGATCAAAAGCTGCATCCAGAACGCAGTGACATGGGGACGACGGCGGTGGCGCTGCTATTTCGTCAGGAGGAGGTGTGGTGTGCCCATGTGGGGGACTCACGGCTGTATCAAATGCGGGGAGCCACACTGGAACAAGTCACGATCGATCACACGTGGATTGCCCGAGCCGTTAGTTCTGGCACCTTGACCTTAGATCAGGCGCGTTCCCATCCCATGCGTCATGTTCTTTCCCAGTGCCTTGGACGGGAAGAAAGTTCAGACATTGATATTCAGCAGATTGAAGTCAAACCGGGCGATCGGTTGTTGTTATGTAGCGATGGACTGACGGAAGAACTCAGCGACTCTTTGATTGCCAACCATCTCAAAACCATTCGGGCCTGTGATATGGCTGCCAATACGCTGATTAATGCCGCAAAAGAGCGAGGTGGACGAGACAATATCACTGTGGTAGTCATCACGATCGACCCAGCAAATAATGCTTAAACGCAGCCCAATTCCAGAACCTGAGCCCCAGCTTGGCGGCTTGGATGAAAAAGCTGGGCTTAAAATCTGAATTGGTTAACCTGATGTTGAAATCTGTAGCAATCCGTCTGATTGATAAGCATACCCTGGCTTAAGGCGTTGAAACCCCTGCATGGCTTTCTCTCGATTCACGTTAGATTGCGATATGCCTTACAGAATTATCCTTATACTCTCTACAGAATACTGTCTAAACTATAAATTGCTGCGAAATTTTGATAATATTTCGATCGATTTTTAGCAATTTTATCGATTTAGTAATGATTAGATTTATTCATGTTTTAATCAGAACTAAATTAGTTAATTTTACTTATCAGGTAAGTTGAACGAATTCATCAATTAATCTGAGGCCGAGTAATTATTCCACAACACGAGAATCGTTACTTTAGCTACACCAAATCTTAAGTTTGCCCATCATCCTGGAAAGGTGGAGATAGCATTTGTATCTTCTCCACATTACTACTCTCTCTTATTTCAGGAATGACCATTATGGATAAGTCAATCGAGCTAACGCTGGAGCAACAATTTAATCTACGATCGTTTGCTACTTTGGTGCGGGACATGAGCCGGGAACAGGCCCAAGAGTTTTTGGTCAGTCTTTATGAACAGATGCTGATCAAAGATGCCTATTACAAGCATTTTCTGCGCCAGGAATGGGGCGTGGAAGAGCGGGGATGGGAAGGCACAAGCTAATGTGCTAGGCATGATAAAACGAAGGCTATGAGTATTTTAGTCATGGGGGGTGAGTCAGTGGAAACATTCTTACTGAGTGAAAGAAACTGGCTAATCCCTCTTTTGCTGATTAGCATTTGTTTTGGCCTGTAAATATTGATTGTATGAGCCGTTACAGGGAGTGATTATCTTTTCCTCAATGGCTTGAATTTCTTGGCTGAAAATATCAGTGTTTCTAGCTTGACAGAGGATTATTAAATTCACAGATAGATGAAATACCATCACTGGCTTCAACATGAACTTTAATATGAGAATTGTTTCTCTTCGTCCCAGGTGAAGTCCTAAAGAAAATCCTAAAAGTAATGTCTTTTTTATTTGTAAAGTCTCTATCGAACATAAAAGTTAATTAAATATAGCTCTTTGCTCGACTGATTGATACAGCAGCCTACATTAGAACAGGAAACAGGTTTCAGGTGTTGTATCTGTTTCTTATCCTGAAGCAATTTGCTGTAGTTGATGTTCAGAACTCAAAATTTTCAACGTAAATGATTATTTGAATCACAAATTTGAATTACAAGATAATCTACATGTTATTTTCCTGGTAAAGCGAGATTAAGTTTCAACTCAATTTGAGCAAGTAAAATTGTTGAATTTCATTTGCTCAAATTGAGTTAGATATACGAAGCAGATCTTCCGGATTTACCAAGTGGCTGTTGTATTAAGATTGGCTGCTAAATTGTCGATATAGAAATCAATACAGTGATCGTTAATGCAATCTAATCCAGGTTTCATGAAGTCATCCATTCCACCTTGCACGCTGTCCAAAAATTGCAGCCAAAAATAAGGATCGTTTTTGATTTCTCCTTTGGCAGTGAAGTAGAGAAATGTACCTGCATGGCTGTAGCCTATCTCCCGAGGGGGAATTCGAGTGACGGTGTCATTGTTATTCACGAACCGAAAACTCTTGGATTTAAAATCAGCATTAAAGGTGCGTTCAAACGTACGATCGCCGACTCGCGGGGAGCCAAAAGTATACAACCCATAGACAGGAATATCTTTTTCCCGTAGCCTTGCTGCTGCTAAGGTCGCCAAAGCCCCGCCTAGACTATGCCCGGTAAACCATAACGATCGGGGTTTTTGTAATTGCAACTGCTTAGTATAATCCAGAAATCGCAATTCCTCGCCTTTGCTATTTTTACCATAGCTTTTTTGCCACAGGTGATCGAGGGCGTAGCGGAAACCGGGATGAACTTTCCCAAAGGCATCTGGTACTGGCATTAGACACTTAAAATTATCAAACCAGTCATCTCGTTCGGTAGAACCTCGAAATGCAACGATGATTACTTGATCATTCATCATCAAGTACGCTTGTGTTTCCTTTTCGTTTAAGAATTGACAATCGTTAAATTGCCAGTTCTGCTTCACAAATGGAATGACCTCATCAGGCTCAAAATAGGCTATTTTAGAGGCTTTGCTTAAAGTTAGTGCAATTTTAGGATGATACTTTGCTGTTTCGTATTGAAAGTCAAAATTAGATACTTTGGAAAGAATTGTGGAAAACTTAGTGGAGGGCATAGAGCATGAACCTTGAAAATACTGTGAGCTTTAAAAATACTAGGTACCAAACTGTGGAGTCTTCTATGCATCCATTCACAGGCTATTCCCTTGATTTCGGGAACCTTTGCAAAATTTGATAGTCTTTTTCCGGTAATCCTTTAGCCCCGATCGAAAAAACTCCCCAGTCCTGACTGAATAGCCATTTGGGGAGCTTTGCTAGACCCTACTATTTACCGCCATGCCGCCACAACTGTTCGCCAAATTTGAAGAGTTGTGGCCTGAGTCGTTTTAGTTACAGCACTGATTACAGTGTTGGCCGTTTCTGGTGCCAGTCTGTAGACTGCTCATAGGCATAGGCGGTGTGAAATACCTGATCTTCCCGCAATACATTTCCAATGATCTGCAAACCGATCGGTAAGCCATTGGAATCGATGCCACAGGGCAAGCTCAGACCGGGTAATCCGGCGAGGTTTACCGGAATCGTCATTAAGTCATCCAAGTACATGCTGAGCGGATCGGACATCTTATCGCCGATCTTGAACGCAGTGGTCGGTGCCGTAGGCGAAACCAAGACATCCACTTTTTCAAAGGCCGCTTCAAAATCCTGTTTAATCAAGGTGCGTACCTTTTGAGCCTTGAGGTAATAGGCGTCGTAATATCCCGCAGATAGGGCGTAGGTTCCAATCATGATCCGCCGCTTCACCTCAGCGCCAAAGCCCTCGGCTCTTGTGCGGGTATACATCTCCATCAAGTCTTCCGCATCTTCTACGCGGCGGCCATAGCGTACACCGTCATAGCGGGCCAGGTTAGCCGATGCTTCCGACGGCGCAATGATGTAGTAGGCCGAGATGCCATACCGGAAGCGAGGGCAGGAAATATCAATGATTTCTGCGCCCAGGTCTTTGAGTTGCTGAATGGCTTTTTGGATTGCTTCCGCCACTTCCGGGTTCAAGCCTTCCCCAAAAGTTTCTTGAATGACGCCAACTTTTTTACCCTTCAGATCGGTCTTGAGGTACTGGGTATAGTCTGGAACTTCGACTTTGAGGCTGGTGGAGTCCTTCGGGTCATAGCCCGCGATCGTCCCAAGCATGATTGCCGCATCTTCCACTGTGGTGGAAAAGGGGCCAATCTGATCCAAGGAGGAGGCAAAGGCGACTAGACCATAGCGGGACACTAAGCCGTAGGTGGGTTTCAGGCCGACAATGCCGCAGAATGAAGCGGGTTGACGGATGGAGCCACCGGTATCGGAGCCGAGGGACAGTGGGGCTTCTCCAGCAGCCACAGCTGAGGCCGATCCACCGGAAGATCCACCGGGAACTCGATCGAGATCCCAGGGGTTGGCGGTTTTTTGGAAGGCGGAGGTTTCCGTGGAGCCGCCCATGGCAAACTCGTCCATGTTAGTTTTGCCCACCATGACCATGTCTGCATCCAGCAGCTTCTGGTTCACCGTCGCGTCGTAGGGCGGGACAAAGTTTTCTAGGATGCGGGAAGCACAGGTGGTGCGTACGTCTTTGGTGCAAATGTTATCCTTGACCGCGATCGGAATGCCCGCCAGTAGCCCGATTTCTTCACCAGCAGCAATTTTGGCATCCACGGCCTTGGCTTGTTCCAGCGCCCGATCGCCCGTCACCATTAAGAAACTCTGGACCTTGCCATCTACGGCTTCAATCCGATCGAGAGCTGCTTGAGTGATTTCCACCGCCGATCGTTCTTTTTTGACAAGCTGTTCGTGTAGCTCACGAATGGATGCCATTGTTATGTCCTCTATCTTCTGATGCGCGTCCAGCTTACCAGTATAGGAGGAATTGGCCTGGAAGAATCGATGCAGAACGATAGGAAACCCACCCTAATAGGGACTATCTCCTAAGTCCGTCGTTGATTAACCAATGATGAAATTTTTCCAGAGAATAATTAGCTGTTTCAGCCAGTCCTTGAAGGGGAGTAGATAATAGGCCGTGATGACCCCTCCAAAGAAACCGAAGAGATGACTTTCCCACGCTACGTTGTTGGCGACGATCGGAGTCATTCCCCAAACCAGGGTGTTGCCAAAATTCCAAGTATTTTTTTCCCCGGTCAGTCGTGGGAAAACAATCATCTCTCCAAAAAAGAAAGAAAATACAATCAAACTAAAGAAAATAGCTGAAAAGGCATCTTTAGCGACCACAATCTGGGTAAGAAGAAAGCCCAAATAGCCTGTAATAACACCACTAGCACCGATGTAGCTTGCTTTGGCTCGACCAAAACACCACCCTAAAAAACCGGAGACTAACAAAGTTGTGATTGAAACAACAGCAAAATCGCTGGGGTCGCGAAGAACTACAAGTCCGCCAAGGAGTAGATAGTATTTGGTATTGCCCACAAGATGGGCCCAATCTCCGTGGAGAAAGGGGGCGAGGGGGATGCGAAATAGACTCCAAAAATCCCGTGGATAAACGCCGAAGCGGTTGAGCTGCCAATTAAAAAAGCCACCATTGATGATGCTGACGAGCCATGCAATCACAAGAAGGTCAAGCCACAGTCTTGCTTGGGCAAACCAGTCATTAAATGAGAGATAGATAGGATTATTCATGCTTGCACCCGCAGCAGCCAGAATCTTGAGTAGTCTTGATGGAGATTGGATGGGTTGCGCAGTTATCGCGCAATTATTGCGCAGTCATCAAAGGACGATTTATTTCTACAAGCTCTAGAGAAAGAATACCCTGGATCGGCTGAAACATGCTTGACAGGCAGAGGTTTTTTAAGATTGGCTTACCCTCAGTCGATCGTTGTTTTGCTATGCACCCGCTCCTAACCCGCACAAATCAACTCTGCCAGACCTATATTGCCCCCCAAGCCCAGATTTTAGACAGTAACCCTGACGCTTTAGCCCAGGCCCTAGCCCTCCTGGGACAACAGGATCTGTTAGCCCTCAAAGCGTTCCCATCCTGGCAGGGAGCGCCGATCGATGCCCTCGTATTTGCCCAATTTCAAGAACGCTTGGCCCGATCGTCCGGGGCGTTGGCCTTTCTGCAAACTCAACATCAAAGCGCTGGGGGAATGTTGGCAAATAGTGACAATCGATCGCTACAAGCTGCTTATCTACCCAAAATGGCCCAGGGCGAAGCTTTAGTCGGTATTGCCTTTTCCCATTTACGACGGGTAGACAATCCTCCGGTAACCGCGATCGCCTTAGCTGAGGGTGAGGGCCTGAATGGCGAGGGCCTGAATGGCTATGAGATTAATGGTTCCATTCCCTGGATTACGGGCTATGGCATTTTTCAGGATTTCATTCTGGCGGCTACTTTGCCCGATGGGTCGGCAGTCTACGGCTTGTTACCGTTGAAATCGACCACGCAAGGCACAGGTGGATCCTTGCTGCTGAGTGAACCGATGGAACTCGCTGCCATGGGTGCGGCCCAAACCGTGGTAGGGACTCTGACCCGTTGGATCTTGCCGCTGAAACGAGTGGTGACGATACGGCCTGCTGGGGCAATTCAAGCCAGCGATCGGGCCAATGTCCTCAGTCACAGCAGTTTTGCCCTAGGGTGTGCCCAAGCGGGGGTAGATTGGCTTTTGGAAATGCAGCAGCGTAAGCCTTTTTTACCGATCGCGCCGATCCATGATGCTCTCGTCACAGAACTCCACACCTGTCGCACGGAGATTTCCCAAGCTTTCACTAACCAAGACTCAAGACATGATTTAACCCAGGATTTTGAGTCACAATTATCCCTACGGGTTTGGGCGATCGATCTGGCGTTACGCTGTACCCAAGCGGCGGTGGTTGCTTCGAGTGGGGCTGCCAATCAGAGCAGTCACCCAGCCAATCGTCTTTATCGAGAAGCGTTGGTCTGGAGTGTTGCAGGCCAAACGCCAGATGTGATGACCGCGACGCTCCAGCGCATTGCTGAACGATCAACCTCAATTTCAGGTTGGCAAATTCCTGGAAATCACGCTGTCGTTGGGGGCGTTATCTAGCCCATGATGGATATCGACTTGGATAAAATTCCACTGGATAAAATTCAATCAGACGCTTGGGGCATGATGCAAAAATTGCTTGCTGGAATGGTCGGGATGGTTCCTTTCTTCCTCACTGCACAGACTACTCTTGCAGGCCCGATTTTGCCTGGGCGCTGCCACATGGGTACCTGCTGGGACAGTCAGTTCATCAGTAAAACGGTGATGGAGAAAACCGATCGCGGTACCCTGTACCGTATCCAGATTGCCCATCGTTCCTGGCCCATGGAAACCGAACCATCCGATAACTTTGGTGAACCGCAAACGAACTACGTCTACTGTTCTACGCAAAAGCCTGCCTACATCTTTGAAAGTGATGGCACCGTCTATGCCCACCTGCTGAATCCCGGTGGGGACTGGTTCGGCTATAACCAAGGCGATTATCCCGTTTACTGGGCCACCTGCCATAACTTCGTCGGCCCAGACTTTTTCTCCGACGAGATGACCGAAAAAGCCCGCAGCTTGGGCTATCCCTTAGACCTTCCGTCAGAGCAAATTGAACTCACCAAGGTGACGGACATTCTGGAGTAGCATCTAGTGCCACGTACCGACCTTAGCCGCTCTCATTTAGCCGCTTTCATGTAGTCACTCTGTCTTAGGGGCTCTGTCTTAGCCCCCACTGGCGTCAAAGCGACTCCGCTCAATCAATTGAGAGGGACTTAAGTTGGCTACAAAATCCCGGAAGGCTTGGCGTTCGGCTTCATCAGCATCCCGATCGACCGGAATTGAAGCATCTGCCACCACTTCTTCCATGACCCAAATGGGAGCCCCGGCTCGGAGGGCTAAGGCGATCGCGTCGCTGGGTCGTGCATCAATTTCCCGTTTCAGTTCACCCTGTTTGACAATCAGCAGCGCGTAGAAGGTGCTGTCCTTGAGGGCATGGATGACGACGCGATCCAATGCCATATCCCAAGCATCCAGCAAATTAACAAATAGATCATGCGTTCCAGGCCGGGGCGGTGTAATATTGCGCATTACACTCCCGATCGCCTTCGCTTGATCCTCCCCAATGTAAATCGGTAACGCTCGACGACCTGTACCATCTTCGAGCAGGACGATCGGACTTCGGGTTGCTGCATCCACCGCGATCGTCGTCACTTTCATTTCGATCATAGATCTCGCCTCAAGAACACCCGTCGCAAACGAAGCTTATCTATATAGACTAATTATCAACGTTGTCTGAATCTTGCGTTGGGGGCTACGCATGGAGAGATCCTTAGATGATGAATCTATTTTCCACATCCCAGAAATCCCTGAACTTAATCCTAAATGATTCCTTAGAGAATTTGCCAAAATAAAAAAGACTTCTTACTTTCATTAAACTAAATCCAAGAAATATCAAGCGATGACTTTCTTGGGTGTGACATTAGAGCGTAAATTAAACTTCAAATTGTTTGAGCGGCATTACCAAAAGATTACATTGCCTAGGGGGCGATCGCGAAGTGGAATCCCAACAGTAACCGCAGAAAGGTCACCACCAGAAATGTGATCAAAAAAACGTGATCAAAAAAAATTGCTACGCTATTCACCTTTTGGGATCAAATCAAAATTGTGTTTACAGGATTAATCCAGGACGTTGGCACGTTACAGACCCTTGACCCTGAGCATGTGGAAATTACTTGTTCAGAGAATTCCGTGATTCTCCAAGGCTTAGAACTGGGTGACAGTGTGGCCGTGGATGGCATTTGCCTGACAGTGGTGAAAATTTTGCCGATCGGGTTTATTGCCGATGTCTCTCCAGAAACGATGCGTCGCACCGCCCTTGGCCATAATGAGGGGCGGATCAAACGGGTCAATTTAGAAACTTCTTTGCGGATCGGCAGTAAGCTCGGTGGCCATTTTGTCACGGGGCATGTGGATGGGGTTGGGTATTTCCAATCCGCTGTACAGGCTGCCACCTCCTGGGATATTACGTTTACGACCGAAAGTGACACCGTTGCCCGATACATCCTTTCCAAGGGCAGTGTGGCGGTCAATGGCATTAGTTTGACCGTAGCCGATTGTAATTTGGAAGGGACGCGCTTTAGTGTGGCGGTCATTCCCCATACCTACACCGCTACAAATTTGTGTCACCTGCAACCGGGAAGTTGGGTCAATCTGGAAGGAGATATTTTAGGTAAATACGTCGAAAAATTTCTGCGTAGCGATCGCCTGTCTCCCAATACTGCGTTGGGCCAACGATCGGGAAATGGCCATGCCTTAACTAACGATGCAGCCATTTCCACCGATTTCCTAGCAGAACACGGTTATCTCTAGGTGATCGACCAAGCAAGATAACAGCAGGGGACGATCGCGATATGTATTCGATCGTCCCCCAGTTTTCTACCGGACTACGGCTAGAACTACAACTAGAAAATGTCCTGCCCTACAGGACTTCCCGCTTGAGATAGGGCTGTAATGCTTCGGGAACTCGGATGGTGCCATCGGATTGTTGGTAATTTTCCAATACAGCAGCCATGGTACGGCCCACCGCCAGACCTGACCCGTTCAGAGTGTGGACAAACTGCGTACCCTTTTGCCCCGATTCCTTAAAGCGAATGTTGCCGCGACGGGCCTGGAAATCACCAAAGTTAGAGCAACTAGAAATTTCCCGATAGGTATTATTCGACGGCAGCCAGACTTCCAAGTCATAGCACTTCGCGGCACCGAACCCGATATCCCCCGTACAGAGTTCGATCGTGCGATAGGGCAGTTTCAAGGCTTGTAGGATCGATTCGGCGCTGGCCACCAGTTTTTGGTGCTCTTCCTCGGAGGTTTCGGGCCGCACCAGCTTGACTAGCTCAACTTTATTGAATTGGTGGAGCCGGATTAAACCGCGTGTATCCCGGCCATAGCTGCCCGCTTCCCGCCGGAAACAGGGGGTATAGGCACAGTGGTGAATCGGCAACTGGCTGCTGTCAATAATTTCATCCCGATAGAGATTGGTCACAGGCACTTCCGCCGTCGGAGCCAGCCACAGGTCATCCTCCGCACACTTAAAGCTTTCTTCTGCAAACTTGGGCAATTGGCCCGTCGCCGTTAGCGATGTGGAGTTAATCAAAAAGGGCGGCAAGACTTCCAGGTAACCCGCTGCAATGTGTTGATCCAGCATGAATTGGATCAATGCTCGCTCCAGTGCCGCTCCTGCACCTAACAACGCCACAAAACGGGTTTGGGCGATTTTAGTGGCCCGATCGGTGGTCAAAATCCCCAATTTTTCAGCGATTTCGTAGTGGGGTAGCACGGCATGGCTGGGTTTGTACTCATCCCCCCAGCGTCGCACTTCTACATTTTCCGTTTCGTCTTTGCCGATCGGCGTGCTGTCGCTGGGCAAATTGGGCAATTGCAGAACTAGGGCTTCAATTTGTGCCTTAATGTCCTTTTCACGCGGCTCCAGATCCGCCAATTGAGCCTTAACTTGGTTGCCTTCTTCCTTTAGCGCCACAATTTCTGGATCATCAGGTTTGCTGCCGGATTTCATTTTTTGGCCGACGAGCTTACCCACTTCGTTGCCCCGTGCTTGGAGGGCCGATCGCTGTTGTTCTAGATCACGACGCTGCTGATCCAAGTCTAGAATTGGCTGGATGTCATAGTTTCCCCCTCGCTGGGCCAACTTTTGGGTTACCAGGTCTGGATTTTCTCGCAGGAGCTTTAGGTCAAGCACGGGTTTTTAATCAGTAAATTTGTCCATAGAACAGGATACAAGGCGATCGGGAGAAGGCGCACGCCACAGCAGGGAATTTTGAGATTCGTGGTTCAGGTACTCCCAGTCGCGGTGCTCCACACAGAAACGATCGCAGAGCCAAATGTCCCAATTAATGAGGTGCCCAAATAGCAGTTTATGCAACCCAACTAGCTGCTTCTCAGCCCTTACTTCACGTTTCCTCTCCTACCTCTCCAGAATCTGATGCAAGCTGAGGCGTTGAAGGAGGAAGCGTTATCTGCGTTTCTGGAATATGCTTCGTTCCCCAAACCACCATGGCTTTCAACACTGGCTTGAGACTTTTACCATAGTCAGTCAAGAAATAATTCATCCGGCGAGAATGGCTGCTGTAGCGGTGTTTTTCCACTAAGCCGAATTCTTCCAGCATCTTTAAACGGTTGGTCAAAATATTTGTCGAAATGCCTTCTGGTGATTCTAAAAACTCTTCAAATCGCTGCTTGTTGAAAAACAACATGTCGCGAATGATTAATAACGTCCAACGATCGCCAATGAGATCCAAAGTACAGGCAATGGGACAGGCCGATCGAGGCTCAGGTGGCATAGGCACAGACACAATTGAACGGGATTGAACGGTTTCAGGCAAATCGCTCTCAATGACTTGCATTATACAAGCTAAGTTGATAGAGTCTAACTTGTAAATTGCAATTCAAAAGTGATCTAAATGCATTCTTCCTCCGCCACAAATCAATCCCAGGCAGACTCCCCTGATGCAAGTTCGTCTCCTGCAAATGCGTCTCCTGCAAATGCGTCTGGTGCAGAAACGATGCCTAGTGCTGTGCAAATACTTCCAGAGGCAGCTCAAACTCTTCAAGGGGACAATTTTTCAGCGTTGCTACTCGATCGGTGGCAATCTTTGGAGCAAGCGACATTTAATTTGATAACCCGCAACTTCAAGGTGCAAGGCAAGTTATTTCTAAAAGAATTGCTGGGTCTGACCGGAGCAGAAATTTCCCTGAATGTGATGCCTCCTGGTGGAGCAGTGCCCTTCTACCACAAGCATCAGCAGAGCGAGGAGATTTACCTGTTCATCCAAGGTCAAGGAGAGTTTCAGGTAGATGGAGAGTGTTTTGCTGTGCAGGCCGGCTCAGTGGTGCGGGTGGCCCCAGACGGTGAGCGGTGCTGGCGAAATACGGGGGCCGATATGTTGGTGGCGATCGTGGTGCAGGTACTACAAAAGTCCTATGAATCTATTCACACGATCGTGGATGGGGTTGCTATTGACAAGCCAGTGGTTTGGACGGACTAGAAAGTTGATTAACCCGGTTTATGGACATTCTCGCTTAGAAACTGGCAGTCCTGTTGTAGTGCTTGGTTCAGAAGGACTTGGTATTGCCGATTGTTGATGATGTAGGATCCGAAGCGTTCCAAATGGGGGTTGGTCATCTGGGCGTCGAATAGGATAAACTGCCGATCGCGCAAATGTTCTACAAGCTTGACCATCGCCACTTTTGAGCCTTCAGGAATGCGATAGAACATAGATTCACCAATGAAGGCTCCGCGAATCGCAATGCCTAAAATCCCCCCTGCTAGTTGATCGCCCTGCCAGGTCTCAAAACTGTGGGCCCAACCCGCTTGGTGCAATTTGTAATACACCTGTTTGAGTTCTTCAGAAATCCAGGTGGTTTCCCGATCGGCGCAACCCTCAACAACCTCCGTAAAGGCCCGATTGATTGCGACTGCAAAGCGATTTTGATTCAGTGCTCGTCGGAGGGATTTGGGATAGCGAAAGCGATCGTCGAGGGGAATCAGCGTGCGTTGCCGACTGACGTACCAGCCTAACTGATTATCATCATCTGCCATCAAAAAGTAGCCCTCTGCGTAGGCTTGCACGATCGAGGGCACATCAAGTTCCATGATTCAGCGAGGGGGGAATCTCAAACAATTACCTCCACAGTACAACATGCGTAAGTACAACATGCGTAAAGACAACAGGCACAAAGCAACCAGGCACAGATTGTTCTATTGCGGGAATGGCAATCCCGAACCCTCAGTTTGGAGAACACGTCAAAATGTGCGATCAATTGCGATCAATAATGTGCGATCAAACCGCTCGATCGTTGCAACCTTGTTACAAACCTCTAATTTCCCCACAGTCACAGATTGGCTAGTGTATAGTTTGGATTAGCTATCTGCTTGTGGATGGGTGGCACTACACCGCCGCCTGAAAGGAACAACCGTCCATGACTTATTGGGAAACAAATACCGATCGTGTCGAGCCCATTCCTTCGGTTACGCTGCACACAGCGACTCAGCCTGAACAGGAAGGCGAATGGCTGCGGCAAAAACTTCACCGTTGGTTAGATGAGCAGTTTATCCCAGAAGCGGTGAATGGGGAGATTGCCTATCGGGCTTCCCAAATCTTTGTGCGACAGCGGATGGAAGGCGAGAACGACTTAATTACGCTGACCCTCGCGCTGGTGACTGAATTAGAGAATTTCGATTTTTCTAAAAGTTTCTTTGGCAACTTTGCCGTCGCCAATGCTGTAAGCGAGTTGGTCATGGAAAGTTTAGGCGTCAGCGATCTGTGTTGCGGGCAATAGCAGCAACCTGTGTTGCGGGCAAGATCAGTCACCTGTGTTGCAGGCAATAGCCGGGTAATAGCAATGTAGTTTAGGCTGCGAACAGTAGTATCGCTAGTATGACCTGAGCTTACCAGCCCAAAGCATAAAAATTGGGCTCCAAGCTAGAGAGGACTGAACCTGCAACGACATCCTTTTCAACTTAGAACCCAAGTTTTTCAAACCTAACAATATTCAACCAACCAACTAGCCAGATTAACTACCAGCTAGACTTCACAACGCCAGGAAGTAGACCTTGGTGTGCCATTTCACGGAGAACGTGGCGAGACAGACCGAAATCACGGTAGTAAGCATGGGGACGACCCGTAGCCCAGCAACGGTTGTGCAGACGAATCTTTGCACTGTTGCGAGGCAGTTGCTGGATCTTGCGATGCACTTCCAGCTTCTCCATGGGATCTTCGATGCTTTCAAATTCTGCCTTCAGCGCAGCCCGCTTTTCAGCATATTTGGCAACCAGCTTTTCGCGCCTTTTTTCGCGCTCAATCATGCCTTTCTTAGCCATGAAACCTTTTGAACCGTTTTATACAGCGTTTCTGATTATATCGAACAATTCCCGATCTGTAACCTGCGATTTGTCAAACAATCTTGATAGAAAGGGGTGAGTCAGGGTCTCAATTCTGGCGTCCACCCTAGACTCAGCAAACCTGCCGATCGCCCCACTATTTGCCACGCTTTGCCAGTTCCTTTTGGCGATTCACCTTACCTGCCGAGGGACATAGATCGGCCAGTTCACAGGCTTCGCACAGGGGCTTGCGGGCATCACAAATGGCACGGCCATGATAAATCAGGTGGATCGAAGTATTTTCCCATTCCGGTTGGGGAAACAATTTCATCAAATCCCGCTCGATTTTGACGGCGTCTTGGTGCTTGGTGAAGCCTAACCGATTACTCAAACGCGTCACATGGGTATCCACCGTAAAGCCCAAATTGACCCCATAGCCTACCGCAGAGACGACATTCGCTGTTTTACGAGCCACCCCCGGTAAACGGGTTAGGGTTTCCATGGTGCGGGGCACTTCTCCTTCGAACTGCTCCAGAATCATCTGGCAGGCAGCGCGAATATTTTTCGCCTTATTCCGATAAAAGCCCGTCGATTTTACAAGCGCTTCCAACTCGTCTAAATCCGCCTCAGCGAAAGCTTGGGCGTTGGGGTAGCGTTTGAAAAGGGCAGGTGTGACTTTATTGACCCGTTCATCGGTACATTGCGCTGCCAACATGGTTGCAACCAAAAGCTGCAAGGGATTGTCAAAGTCCAACGAACAGGTCGCCCCAGGATATAGACGTTTCAAACGCACTAAAACCTCTAAGGCCCGTTGTTTTTTGGCCGGGAGACGAGTCCGATCGGTGGGAGGCGTCGCTTCAGCTTGCATGGTAGGTCGCTTTCATTGCAATCAAGACCCAAACTGTACCACAGAAGATTAACGGTTCTAGAAGGCTGATTCCTCAGAAAAATTAATGGCCCGATCGCCCATTTAATCCCAACGATCGAGCCATTGATTTACCCTAAAATCACTGCTGGATCCAGTTTGCAGTATCCCGGATAATCAGAAACACGCCAAGACCGAGGAGCAACACCAATCCGGTTTGCATAAAGCTCTCTTCGATCCGCTTAGGCACTGGTCTACCGGACAGCGCTTCAAAGAGAATAAAGACCAATTGCCCTCCGTCTAGTGCTGGCAGCGGCAGAATATTGATGACTGCCAGGTTAATACTGATCAGTGCGGCAAAGCCAAATAGGCGACGCGGATCATCCTGTGCTAACTGGGCACCCTGACGAACGATCGCAACAGGGCCAGCGACTTGATCGGCCACTTGACTGAATTTGCTGACCAACATGCCAAATCCAGCAATGGTTTGAGTGGTAATCCGATTAAACTCATCGGCGGCTAGGGTCAAAGATTCGATCGGATTGCTGGGCTTTTTGATCTCTACTTTTTCCAGCATGGGAAATAGGCCAATTCCCACCCGACCGACTTTCTTCTTTTGGTCGAGTTCGGGGGTAATTGCGATCGTCAGATTTTCCTGCTTGCGCTGCACCTGTAACTGCAATTCTTTGTTAGGGCTGGTTTCGATCGCTTGCCGTAGGCGATCGGGGGAATTGCTTGCTGCGGGAATCGGGGTTCCGTTGATCGCCAAGACAACATCTCCTGCCTTTAACCCAGCTTTTTCTGCCACGGAAGCCTGTTCCACCTTCGGCAACAGAACCCCAGGTTTAAAAATGGGCGTGGGAATTCCGACGGTTCCTGCCTGAGCGACCAAAACGGCATAGGCAAAAATCAGGTTGGCAATTACCCCAGCACTAATGACGATCGCCCGATCGAACACTGGACGATTCCGTAGCAGGTTCGGGTCATTGGGCGGAATTTCACTATCCGGATCATCATCGGGAAACCCTACAAACCCACCCAAGGGCAAGGCCCGGAGGGCATATTCTGTCTGTTTACCTTGGTATTTCCAGAGCACTGGGCCAAAGCCGATCGAAAATCGGTTGGCATAGATTCCTTGGAGCCGTGCCGCCAAAAAGTGGCCTAACTCATGCACAAAGATCAGCAAGGCGAGAATCAGAATGACCTGAAAAATTGGCATAGATTAAAGGGGAAATCTAGGACAGACAAAACTTGAGCAATCCAAAAAACAGCAATTCTGAACTAGTACATTGCTGTCAATGTTGCTTCATTGTAGATTGCTGGGCTCAAGACTATCAAACGATCGCGCAAACGATCGCAGGGAAAATGCTACGCTGCGATCGTTTGCGCGATCGGGGCATGCTGGTATACCCCCTAATCAAAAAAACTAGGGCTTAGCAGGCTGACTCACCGTGCCAGATGGGTTGGATTGAATGGGTTGAAGATTGACTGGGAAATTGGGCTGCTGGCCTTGGGCAATCTTTTGGGGCTGCTGAGCAATTTGCAGCGATTTCACCAAACTGGCCATGGCAAACTCCAATTCCTGCCCTGCATCCTGCGCTACCCAAGAGCCATCTTCAGTTTGTTGCCGTAGTTCAAAGTGTAGGTGGGGCCCTGTGGAGTTTCCGGTGCTTCCTACCCGCCCAATCACGGTTCCCTTTTGAATCACCTCACCGGGTTTGACAAAAATTTCTGATAGGTGAGCGTACAGGGTTTGTTGGCTGCCGTTGTTATGTTCTAAGGCCACGGTCAAACCATAGCCTCCTAGCAAGTCCGCCAACAGGACTCGCCCGGTTAACGCTGCCAAAACGGGGGTTCCCATGGGTGCGCCCAGATCCGTTCCGGTATGCATCCGCTGATCACCTGTGATTGGATGGATCCGCCAGCCAAAAATTGAGGTGATTTCGGTGGGAATGGCTAGGGGGAAAATCAAGCCTAGGTTGCGAATGGGAACCAGTTTGGAGAGTTTGAGGGTTTGATTGAAGTAGGGTTTAAGGGAGGGGGGCGTGAACTGGACTCCAGCGCTACCGAAACTCACAGGGCCTAACCGGACTGGAGCCGCACTCATACTTTCTGGCGTGGCGATCGCGTAGGTGGATGGTGCATTGGCTCCGATCGCGGCTTTCCCGGTGGTCGATCGCCCAGAACCTTGGGAGCCAGATACATCCGCTCCACCACAGACACTTCCGGCTGTCTTACCCCATTTCACGGATTGTTCGCAGCCTGAAGAGCGCTCGGAAAAAATGATGGCATCTGGCGCAATATAGGGGGCTTCGTTGGCTTGGCTGGGTGCTGTTTCCACGGGGGACGGCACAATTTCCACCTGCGGCACTATTGCTCTCTCAGCTTGGTGATCTTCTGCCAGCGGAGCCGCATCGATACTTGTGGAATCTTGACTCGCCGATGAGGGAGCTAAGGATACCTGGGGAGAGGGCTCCGGCAGTTCAATCTCGATCGGTAAATCATCCGCTTTCGCAGCCGTTGGTCTATCCGCTTGATTTCCAATAGACGCAGCCAGCTCGGTTGGTGCTTTTTCAGAAATCAGTAGTTTTAAAGGATCCGAGGTTTGGGCTTGGGCCACGGTGGAACCCAGCATGCTTAGGCTCCCCAAACAAAAGCCGATCGTTCGAATCAGCGAGGTTCGGCCATTGCAGTTAGGGGATGGGTTCATAGGGGGACGCTGGGTCATGCTTGTTTTTACTCCTCTACCACAGTGGCGGGTTACCACAAGGGCTCGGCCAAATGATTAAATGATTGGGATTATCGTTGTCCAGAATAGCCTAACTGCACCATTCCTGGGGAAAGGTATCGGTCTTGACTGGTCTCTGGGGCTTGACTGGAATTGGCATTAACGGCCTGTGGGAGTTCCATTTGGACTTCCATTAGAGGCATCTCTGCCTTAGACTGCAAGCGAACGTGAAGGTTCCCTTGGGCCGTCACCCCAACCACGATTCCCTGATGACTTTCCCAGGTGACAGTTTGCCCAAGGTTGACCAACAGATTTAGGTATCTAGGTAACATTGCTGTCACGCCATGGGCTTGCCAAGCGGCGTAGCCACCAAGCAGGCCCATGATGACGATCGCAGCCAAACTTTCCAAGGATTCTAAACCAGTAACGGGATTGGTGTGCAAGACATCCTGCAAACATATTCCTGGGGGAGGGGGAGAATTGCACCAGTTAATTCCGACCCCAACCACTGCCTGACGGATTTTTCCCTCTCGAAGACGAGTTTCTGTCAAAATTCCGCCGAGCTTCCGTCCTTGCAGAACCAGATCATTGAGCCACTTGACTTGTACGGGAACTTGCACGGGACTGTCTAGGGGAACCTGCTTAGAAACTTGCTCAGAAACCTGTAAGGCATCCGGCCCAGCAACTTTCTTCGCGTCAGTGGCCAATAAAACCGGAAACTCCCGCAGGGCAGTAGCAATCCCCCAGGTACTACAGAGTGTGAGTTGAGCGGCATCTTCTACAGGTAGATTAGGGGCTAGGGCGATCGAGAGATACAAGCCGCCCGTCTGAGAGTCCCACGATCGACCCCATTGCCCTTTTCCTGCGGTTTGGGTTTCTGCTAGGACGATCGTGCCCTCCGGTGCACCCTGGGCCAGCAATTCCCACAGCTTACGATTGGTTGAATCTAATTCTGTAAAGCAATGCAGCTTAAGGGATTGCAGCAAAGATGCAGATGCGAACCCATGGTTGATCTGACGCAATTGATCAAACGTTGTCTCAAATTGGGACTGATTAAAAGGCACAGGCTAAAGGGCTCAGGCTAGGCGAAATTTTCTTGCGGGGGGCGGGGCGTTAGGGTCCCTAGGGAAAACTGCCATCAACGCTACCATATTTGTGTTTATCCCAGATTGAACCCTAGACCTTACCCTACAGAACTTTAACTCTATGCATACCTGGCATTGGCAAACTTGGAATG
The DNA here is from genome assembly GCF_050753345.1 of Alkalinema pantanalense CENA528. Classification (NCBI taxonomy): domain Bacteria; kingdom Bacillati; phylum Cyanobacteriota; class Cyanophyceae; order Leptolyngbyales; family Leptolyngbyaceae; genus Alkalinema; species Alkalinema pantanalense. The sequence goes on from NZ_JBLZFX010000004.1 coordinate 31,740, forward strand.
ACCTGCCCTACTTGACTTGCAGTTTGCTGGAACCGTGGCAGCACGGTTGGTTTACCCAGAAATTTGCCCCCAAGACGCCCTTTGAACTTACCGCCGAACTCTATCCCCAAGCGATCGCCTATCGTGCTAAGCAAGTTCACGGGGACACCGTTTTAGCCCCTGCGGAGATGCCCTCCCCCCTGCACGCTGATAATCTGCCCGATGGGGACGGGGTGATTTCCCAAGATTCTCACCAAGCCGTTTGGGTCTGCACCGCAGACTGTACCCCGGTACTCATTGGCGATGGGCAAACAGGACAGGTAGCCGCTGTCCATGCGGGTTGGCGCGGAACGGCTAAAAAAATTGTGCCCGTCGCGATCGAACGTTTACTCCAGCAAGGGAGTCAGTTAGCGGATTTGCGGGTTGCCATGGGGCCTGCGATCGCGGGTGAAGTCTACCAAGTGGATGCAGAGGTCGCTGTGCAAACGGCAGCCACCATTGCCCCCGAAACGGCTGAAATGGCTTTGGAGGAGGCGATCGAGTATTTGCAAGCTCTTGCTAATTCACCCGTTTTGCCCGATCCACAGGCGGGTAAGGTGCGTTTGAATGTGCGCCAAGTCAATGCTTTGCAATTGGAGCAATTGGGCCTAGCACCCGAACAAATTGCTATCTCACCTCACTGTACTTACCAGGATCCAGATAACTTTTTTTCCCACCGTCGGGCACCGCTCAGAAAAGCCCAGTGGGCTGGTATCGTTAGCCGCCGGACATCAATTCCTCGCACACAGGCAAGAGCGGGGTGCTGTCTGTGATACAGTGACCCCTACGGGTATCCCTTCAAACGTCATGTTTTGACAACCATCCCTTGCGGTTATACCCAGTGAATGCCTAGCTAATGATCGGTTATGACTTGATCGCCATACTTTTGCCGTAATGCCCCGATCGTGTAGGTGGGGTTGTGCAACTTTCATCGCTTCGTTTGTTTATCCAGTTTCTACCCAGTCGGTGAATTTCCATGTCTTTGTTTGATTGGTTTGCGAATCGGCGCAAAGAAAATCCTTCCTCCGAACCTCAGCAGGAAAGAGAGATCGCAGATGGCCTGTGGACGAAGTGTGAGTCCTGTGGTGCGTTGATGTATACCAAGGATTTGCGAACCAACCAAATGGTTTGCTTGGAATGTAACCATCACATGCGGGTGTACAGTGATGAGCGGATTCGGCAACTGATTGATGCTGATACCTGGACGGCGATCGATGAATTCGTGCACTCTGTGGATCCACTTGGTTTCCGCGATCGTAAACCCTACATCGATCGATTGCGGGAAATGCAGGAAAAAACTCAACTCGTCGATGCTGTGCAAACTGGGGTTGGACAACTGGAAGGCACTGCGATCGCCCTTGGAGTGATGGATTTCCGCTTTATGGGCGGCAGTATGGGATCTGTGGTGGGTGAAAAACTGACCCGTCTGATCGAACGGGGAACGCAACAACGCCTGCCTGTGATTATTGTCTGTGCCTCTGGAGGGGCCAGAATGCAGGAAGGTATGCTAAGCCTGATGCAAATGGCCAAGATTTCCGGTGCCCTAGAGCGTCACCGTGATCAACGCTTACTCTACATCCCGGTTCTCACCCATCCCACAGCCGGTGGGGTCACAGCCAGCTTTGCCATGCTAGGGGATGTCATTATTGCAGAACCCAAGGCGACGATCGCCTTTGCTGGACGACGGGTCGTTGAGCAAACCCTACGGGAAAAACTGCCCGACGACTTCCAAACTGCAGAATACCTGTTAGAGCACGGCTTTGTTGATTTAATCGTGCCGCGAACCCAACTCAAAAAAATGTTAGCCCAGTTGATTAGTCTTCATCAGCCTGCTCCGGCTCCTAGCGAGTTGATGCGCCATCATTTAGCCAGCGATCGGGCCGATGTGAAACCACTCAGTCATATTGAAGGGTAATTGAAGGGGCGTTGCTCGATCGTCCTTTGGGCTAAGCTCCTTTGGACTGACCTTCGATGAGCACGGGTGACGATTGCTGTCCCAAGGTTTGTTTTGGGCAAGACTGACCTGCGAGTTTTGCCTAAAATTTTCGCTGGGATCCATCCCAAAAAATGTTAATTTTAGCTTTTTGTTTCAGTTTGTAAAGGTAACTCTAAGATTGCCATCAGCGATTGTCCAATCCCGTGATATTGGTATTAAAAGACATTGTTGTGTTGTGAATCTGATCCGAGCCACTTCTGAAGGAGAACCATGCTTAAGAGATTCTTTTGGCTGGCCGTAACCGCCGTATTCTTTACTTTTCAATTCATCCAAGGGGCACAGGCAGCCGAGTTGGACGCAAAGATTCGGACAGTTCCCCTCAATTCCTCTGGGGATACTGTTACTCTAAGCCTCAAGCAGGTTTCCCAAGGGAAGCGGTTGTTCCAGTATGCCTGTGCCCAATGCCACGTTGGTGGAATTACCAAAACGGATCCCAACGTTGGGTTGGATCCTGAAGCATTGTCTTTGGCAACCCCCAACCGTAATAGTATTGAAGCCCTGATCGACTACATGAAAGATCCGACTTCCTATGATGGGACTGAGTCGATCTCGGAAGTTCACCCAAGCTTGAAGAGTGCGGATATCTTCCCCGAAATGCGCAACTTGACTGATGATGATCTGTTTGACATTGCAGGTCACATCCTGTTGCAACCCAAGGTTGTTGGCGATCGTTGGGGTGGCGGTAAGATCTACTTCTAGGAATTCAGGTAGGAATTCAGTAATAGGTTTAGGCATTCTTCAACTTAGCAACGATAGTGTTTTCGTCTAGACCGTTAAGTTGAAAGCTGTTGTTAGAGTCATCATTCAATAATTTGGGAGGAAAGTCGATTTTTGCAGATGCAGAGATCGGCTTTTCTTTCAATTTGAGGTCGATCGTTCACTGGTCAAGCTCAATTCCAGATCCATTTCATGATGCACTGTTCGTTTTTCCACCCCCTCTCCGAACTGTTTCAACAGTTCGATGCAAAAAACGATGTTGATAACATTCACAAATCGCTTACGACGCAATTGTCTGCTAGGTATTTTGCTGGCATTGATTTTGCCAGGAATCGTCCTATTTGCAACTCCAGCTCAAGCCGCTTTGGATCCCTATGTGGCGCAATATCTCAAGGTTCTGCCGAGTGGGGCTGCCAGTTTACCGATCGATAGTACTGGAGCCACCCGAGAAGTCACCTACTCAGAGTTGTTACAGGGTAAAACACTCTTTTCTCAAAATTGCCAAAGTTGCCACGTTGGCGGTTCCACTCTCGCCAATCCAGTCGTTTCTCTGGCATTGCCTGCTTTGCAAGCAGCTACACCACCTCGGGATACCGTGAATGCCTTAGTCACCTATATGCGCCATCCGCTTGCCTACGATGGCAGTGATGAAAACTTCTTTTGCCGGGAAGTAGGTGAAAATTGGCTATCCCAGGCAGAGGTGGAAAGTATTGCTGCATTTATTCTGCGTGCTGCTGAAGTTGCACCGGGTTGGGGCCGATCGCCCATGTAGCCGATCGCTTAGACAGGCGATCGCGCAGCCCAAAAAACTCGAAAAAACCTACGACAACTTGTCCTACGACAACCTGTCTAAGATATGATGGCCTATGGAACGGTTTTAGTATCCGAGGGATCGATAATGAAAGCTTTTGCTAAGGTTGGTCGTCAGCTTGTCGTTGCAGCAGTTGCAGTAGTCCTAGTTGTCGGCAGCTTCTTCTTCAGTGCTGCTTCCGCCGAAGCAGCCAACACGACGGTGAAGATGGGCACAACGAAAGGTTTAGTATTTGAACCAGCTGTTGTTAACATCAAACCTGGCGATACGGTGACTTGGGACGTCGGACAATTGCCTCCCCACAACGTGCAATTTGATAAAGTTCCTGGTGGAGACAGCGCACTGGCTGCGTCTCTGTCCCACAAGTCTTTAGAAGGCTCTGGAAAAACCTTTTCCGTGACTTTCCCTTCTGATGCACCTGCGGGTGAATACAGTTACTTCTGCATGCCTCACCGGGGCGCAGGCATGGTAGGTAAGGTTGTGGTCAACTAGTGATCAGCCCCCAAAGCATTAGGGTTTGGTTGCGCTAAGTCATTTGCCTCAAAAACTATTTCCCTGAAAAAGTCTTTGCGGTTGGATTCAGTTAACGTAAAGCACAACAAGAAACTGAAAGAGTTCTATAGGTGTTCAACTAGGAATTCGAGCAAGAAGGGAGATGCTAATCACAGCATCTCCCTTCTTTTTTGATCTGGCACCTTTTTGATCTGGCACCTGTTGGCTGGTACCGTTGCTAGAGTTGTATGGTGTGCAGATGACAGAGTAGTCGCCAGAGTTCTAGGCGGAATACACGAGTTGGTATAGTGGTTTTGTGGATTTTTTGGGTTGTGGGAGAAAGGCTGTGGGACTCTTGAAAAGACTGATCACGATCGTGTTTGCCCTGGGGTGTTTCAGTCTTGGTTGGCCGTTATCCACACCCGCCGTAATGGGTTCTCCTGCTCCATCGCCAAAACCATCCGTCAGCCCCACTCCCTCCGCAACACCTTCCCTCGGCCAAAAAATTTTCAATTCCAATTGCTCGGCCTGTCATATTGGCGGCAATAACGTGATTTTGGCTGAAAAAAATCTCCACCTCGATACCCTGCAAAAGTACGAGATGGATTCGATCGTGGCGATTAAGAACCAAGTCATCCACGGCAAAAATGCCATGCCTGCCTTTTCCGATAATTTAACCTTAGAGGAAATTGAGGCAGTGGCCCGTTATGTTCTTAGCCAAGCCGCCCAAGATTGGAAAGATAGCTCGATCGACCTCCAATCGCTACAGATGGCTAGCCCACGGGACAAGGATAAAGACAAGCCCAGTTCCGCTAAAAAAACCAACGGCGTTGGGTCTTAGGCATCGTCAATCCGTAGGTGCTGTGAAAATCTGTTTGAACCTTATGGGTCAAGCGTCGAGACACTTGGCGAATAATTTGATCGAGCAAGTGATCACCCGTAGCCTGAATTAATGACTTCGGCAAAGCTTGGATAAACTTGGGAAATTGAAGATGGACTGTCAGATCCAAATGCCATTGCACACGGGTCATTTTGGAGATTTTATCTAATTGGGCTTCATTGCCTTGGGAGCCATCGCCTAAGCTGCTCTCTGATCCATGGGCTTCGCTAGGATCGTGCTCCACTAACTCCATGGAAGCTTTGAAATCTACCTCATAGCCAGGAGCTAAAAAGCCCGGAACGGGGATGGTTTCGATGCGATAGACCCCTTCTTCCTGGGGCAATAGGTCAAGGCCAATTTTAGGCTCGATTTCATAACCCAGTGCACCGTAATGCCCAATCGTTAAAATATAGCCCGTATTGCCGATCGGATCCGCTTGCATGGGTTGGGCACAGCGACGAAACCACTCTGAATGTTTGTCCAAATAGCTAGCTACCATGGCTGCATCGGCATACATTTCCATGCAGTCCACAAAAATCGTGTGAAATTTGGTAGTTGGCTCAATGGTTGGCTCGGCCACAATATCGACAAAGGAATCAAAGGTGCGATCATTCGGCTGGGCTTGCATAATCAGTTCCGCTCAGGACACATTGTCGGGGCAGCAACAAGATTCTCCTAGACGCGATCGATCAATTAAATTTCGATCGTCTGAGGTGACTTCTTGGAGGGTCACTCATGACATCTAGAATTGCATGACGCCAGTTATGCACTTTGTAAGCAACATAACCAGTGGGTCTCAACTATCCTAGCGGCTGCCTTACCGGGTACGCTACCAGCATAACTTGGTGAATTCCGCAACGAAGGTGGAGAAATCACCGAAAAACAACCTCAAGAATTCCTGCGGTATCTTGGAAATCGGTGAGATTGCCATACTAAATCAAGATCGCCATCTTAGCAGAGGAAATTAGTTAGAGGGACAGGTATGAAGGCATTTGTGGCAGGGGCTACAGGAGAAACCGGGCGACGCATTGTACAGCAATTGGTCGATCGCGGCATTCCTGTGCGGGCATTGGTGCGAGATGTGGAAAAGGCGAAAACAATATTGCCTGCTTCGGTAGAAGTGGTGACAGGGGATGTGCTGCAAGCGGGGTCATTAGCAGCGGCGATCGGAGATGCCACGGCGATTTTTTGTGCGACAGGGGCACGGCCAAGTTTGGATCCGACTCAGCCTTACTTAGTAGATTTTGAAGGCACTAAAAATTTAGTCAATGCTGCTAAATCCCAAGGAGTTGAGCATTTCGTTCTGGTTACCTCCCTGTGCGTGTCTAAGCTTTTGCATCCGTTAAATTTATTCTGGGCTATTCTCGTTTGGAAAAAATGGGCTGAGGAATACCTGCAGCGCAGCGGCTTGGTCTACACGATCGTGCGTCCCGGTGGGCTAAAAAACGAAGACAATAGCGATGCAATTGTGATGTCCAATGCCGATACGTTGTTCGAAGGGAGTATTCCCCGCACCAAGGTAGCCCAGGTCTGTGTAGAAGCTGCTCTGGCTACGGAAGCTAAGAATAAAGTTGTGGAAATTGTGGCAAAACCCGATGCACCGCACAAGTCCTTCGGAGAATTGTTCAGTGCGATCGGGTAATCCCCAATGGCCCAGCCTGGTTCTAAACGGCCTTTAGATCAAAAAGCGATCGAGGGCTGCTTTTAGTTCGTCAATCTCGGTTTCAATATCCCCTTCCTTGGCTGCACGGGCAATGCACTCCGTCAAATGTTCATCCAGAATGATCCGACCGACTCGATCGAGGGCACCCCGTACTGCTGCAATTTGTACCAGTACATCTGGACAAGAGCGATTTTCTTGCAGCATGGTCTTGATACCCCGAATATGCCCCTCAATGCGAGATAAACGATTAACTAACCTTCGGGTTGATTCTTCGCTATGAATGTGGCTGTGGGGATGGATAGGGCTGTGGGAATGGTCAGAGTTATGGGCGGGGGGACTAGGATGATGAACGTGGGGGGGAGGCAGTAATGAATCGTGAGAAGAAGAACGGTCAGTTTGGGTCATCGATCCTTGGAAGTTGGCTGGATTTATCCTCTTAGTGTAGTGCGATCGTCTGAGCATAGGCTGTGTTCATCCCATGGGTGAGGCGATCGTGCCTGCTGGCCAATTCCGGTGGGATTCAGCCTTCAAAAATGCGTATAGAAATAATGCCTATAAAAAATAATGCTTATAAAAAAACCTCTGGCTTCGTCACACCATGCACGATCGCAGAGGTTATTGAATGCAGTGTTTTCCAAAAGTTACCAAGTGACTAACCTGGTCAGGGCGCATTCTAACGTGATTCCCCACCCACGAGCTTCATCAGTAGTGCACTTTTTGAAAATGCTTTTCCAGACGGGCGATCTCGTTTCATGAATTGCGTATCCTTAATCGTGCGTATTGATCGCAATATATTGATCATGAGCTAACCAAACCAGATGCAGGAATCGTTTAACGATCGATGGGAGGTTTACTGGAAGGTGAAGAAAGTTGGGCCGCCGGGGATTTGCCCTGCATTTCCTGCCAGTAAAAATAGCCATTCCAGCCTGCTGCGGCAATAAACAACAGCAACGATAGCCAATAACCGATCTCATAGGTTGTACCAATCATATTTTCTAGACCGATGTTGGCACCGTTACCGTTACCTGACTTTTTCAGTTGCTCCGTTAGGCCACCGTCAATTCCCAACTTAAGAAACAGTAAGAGCACGGCTCCCAAGCCTCCGATCGCGGTTTGAACCAAGAGTTGCTGCTGGATCGCCACAAAGCCAACGGCCACACCCGCACAGGCCACAGCAAAAACCACCCCAGCTAAGGCATTGCCTGGAACCGACTCTCCCTTCTTCGTGGCCCGACTTGTTGAGGGGGAATTGGGTTGAGAAGGATTCGTTGTGCTGAGGGCATCCCAATTCGGGGTGGTAATTTTTTTCCCAGTGGCCACCTCGAACCCCGTCATCTTCACTAAAGGAATTTCCTGCCCTGGGCCTTTACAGGAAATTGTGACAAACGGCATGAAAAAGCAGATTAAAACAAGTGCAAAGAGAGCCGGAGAGACTTTGGTCAGTGGGTTTTTGAGGGCCATAAAATCTTGGGTTCCATTTCTAGGCTTCAAGGTGAAGACTTTTGATTAATTTGCCTCGATCTTACGGGTTCTGAACAGAAAGCCAGAAAAGTTTATGTCATCTGGGCGCGGTTCAACCCATGCGATTGACTTTTGTTGAATCGAACCATCTGTCAAGAACAATCTCTAACAATGCGCTTTAATCATGAGATTTAGTAACAAGGTTGAATAACAGGACTAAAAGTGAGTTTTCCGAACTACCCGATACTCTATGAACCTGCCAGAATGGGCATATGGTTGGGGTCGATCGCGGTATGGTCGATTGCGTTATGGTCGCTCGAGGTAGGCTTGATCGGCTGTGTCGATTCAGGCTTTCGATCTCTGTGTCGATTCGATCTCTGTGTCGATAAGTGTCTAAGATATCTATGCAATTCGTAAAGTCCCATCGGTTACTGCGTACCGTTCGATCTCTGCTTTTAGTGAGCTTAGTATGGTTCTCTTCCCTAGGGGGATGGATCCTGCCAGCTCAAGCAGCTTCAGACTTAGCAATCTCCCGCTCTGATAGTGAGATTGCCTCTGAACGGACTGCAACTAGCCAGAGTGCGCCTGATAAGTCGATCACTAATCCGTCGATCACGCAGTCAGAACCCAGCTTACGGGAACCTAAACCGATCGAACGAGGGAGCTTTGTAGCAGCAGCCGTGCGGCGTGTGGGCAATGCTGTGGTTCGCATTGACACTGAAAAAACGATTACCCGTCGGGCTATTCCGGATCCCATGTTTGAAGATCCCTTTTTTCGGCGCTTTTTTGGGGACGAGCTATTAGCCCCTCGGGAAGAATTATTGCGGGGTCAAGGTTCGGGTTTCCTGATTGATAAGTCTGGCGTGATCCTGACCAATTCCCACGTTGTCAATGGCGCAGATAAGGTAACGGTGACCCTGAAGGATGGTCGCAAATTGGAAGGTCGGGTTAAAGGCGTTGATCCCGTCACCGATTTAGCCGTTGTCAAAATTGAAGGGGGCAATCTACCGGTCGCTCCCTTAGGTGATTCTGGTGAAATTCAAGTGGGTGATTGGGCGATCGCGGTGGGCAATCCCCTAGGTTTAGATAATACGGTGACTCTGGGGATCGTCAGTACACTCAAACGCTCGAGCGCCCAAGTGGGCATGACGGACAAGCGACTGGAGTTTATTCAAACCGATGCGGCGATTAACCCAGGCAACTCCGGTGGCCCCTTGGTCAACGATCGGGGCGAAGTGATTGGGATTAATACCGCCATTCGTGCAGATGCCATGGGGATTGGGTTTGCGATTCCTATCAACAAAGCGAAGGAATTGAAAGACCAACTAGCGCGGGGTGAAAAGATTCGTCACCCCTATCTAGGGGTTCAAATGACGACCCTGACGCCAGAACTGGCGCGGAAAAACAATGATGATCCCAATGCTGTTTTCTTGGTTCCGGAAGTTAACGGTGTGATTGTTGTGAAAGTGATGCCTGGAACCCCTGCTGCCAAAGCGGGTATCCGTCGAGGGGATGTGATTACTGCGATCGATGGGCAGCCTGTGCGATCGGCTGAAAATCTGCAAGAAATGGTCGAAAATAGCCGCTTAGGGCAATCTCTCAAGGTGGAGATTCAGCGAGGCAACCAAACTCAACAGCTTACTGTCAAGACCGGAGAATTGCAGGAAACAGCCTAAGCCTGACCTGTCCCCGATTCTGTCCAGACTGACTGGCGCAACAGGTCTGCTTTCTGCGTAATATAAATGAATGCCCTTACCGTTATGGCTGGGGCATTTTTGTTTTTAATTTTTTGACTAGGTCTCGTGTTGCATCCCCAAGTCAGTGGCTCTGAGGGAGACTGAACCTGTTGATTGCCTGTTAGTTGGATGACCTGAGAATTTGATTGCCGGCTGAGATTGCTGGTTCAGATTGCGATTGCCTGTTAGCTGGTTTGTTAATCTGTTGATTTTGAGTGTGAATGCAGTCTACCGAGGTGGGGAATGGGTAGCTTAAGTGGTTTAAAAGGTCGGGATATTTTGAGTTTGGCGGATCTCAGTCCAGTCGAGATTCAGGCTGTGGTCAATCTCGCGATCGCGCTAAAGACGGGAACGATCAATCCTCGTTTCCAAGGAAAAATTCCCACCCTAGGTCTGCTGTTTTACAAAGCCTCAACCCGAACGCGCGTCAGCTTTTCCACTGCGATGTTTCAACTGGGTGGGCAGGTCTTGGATCTGAATGTGAATGTGACGCAAATTGGCCGAGGCGAACCCCTAGAAGATACGGCGCGGGTTCTCGATCGCTACCTTGATGCGATTGCCATTCGAACCTTTGCCCAAGCCGATCTCGATATTTTCGCCCGGTATGCCAATATTCCCATCATTAATGCGCTGACGGATCTAGAACATCCCTGTCAGATCTTGGCGGATTTGCAAACCATTCAGGAAGCCTTTGGCACGTTATCTGGTCTGACGCTGACCTATCTGGGGGATGGCAACAATGTGGCCCATTCTCTTTTATTAGGCTGCGCTTCTGTGGGCATGAATATTCGGATTGCGACCCCGGCGGACTATCAACCTGCTCCAGAAATTGTCCAACGAGCAGAGGCTCTGGCAGCGGGGCGATCGAAGGTTGTATTGACCCAAGACCCGATCGCCGCAGTCACAGGTGCCCATGTCCTCTACACCGATGTCTGGGCCAGTATGGGACAAGAAGCTGAGGCTGACTCGCGAATTCCTATTTTTCAGCCGTTCCAGATCAATGAGGCGCTGTTGAAGCAAGCGGATCCCAGCGCGATCGTCCTACACTGCCTACCGGCCCACCGGGGGGAAGAAATTACCCACGAAGTCATGGAAGGCCCCCAATCTCGGTTGTGGGATCAGGCGGAAAATCGGATGCATGCTCAAAAGGCATTGTTGGCTAGCCTATTTGGGTTGGTCTAGTTTGGGGCAGTGTAGGGAACCCTGATCTGGAAGCTGTTTGCAGTCCCGTGAACTGCCGTCAAGGCCCATCTCAACTGAGTTTGCTCTCAATTAGGATCTTCATGGAGAGATCTCGCCCAGTGAGTCAATCCTGACAGGTTCGTGCGATAGCGGTTCGCAAGATTGCGAGCAAATTGTCTTGGACAGCTTGTTCTCGACGGTTTGTCTAAGTTGCGCGTTCGCAGGGCGGTGCTGAATAATCTCCAACATCATTGGAGGGGGACTGAGGGGGGATCAAGTGGCATTGTCCCTAGGAAATTTACAAACTTCATTCCTATGCTCGTTGAGAGCGATGGTGTCAATCCGTTATCAGTTTGTCTATCTATTTTTTTCAGTGGCTTGTTTCAGTGGCTTGTTTCAGTGGCTTGTTTCAGTGGCTGGATATCTCGCTGAGATGTCTGTGGGAAAGTTCTCTGAATTTATCTAAATGACTTTATTTTATGATGAACCTCGGTTTGGATACTCAGAATCACCGTCGCTTTGAATTACCAGGGGCACGGCCCCAATACACGCCCGATCGGCCTGGGCAAGTTCACCACATCTTTTTAGACTTGGTCTTGGATCTGGCTCAACGCAGTTGTTATGGGCTGTGCAAAATTAAATTGGTGCCTATTCGCAGCGGTCTGACCGGGCTGACTCTGGATGCAGTCGATTTGCAAATTCAGTCTGTGCAGGTGGATGGCAAGACTCAATCTTTTGAATACGACGGTAAACAAATCCAGATTCAGCTGCATCCGGAAACACAGGCTGAAACGCCGATCGAGCTAGAAATCCACTACGCCTTGCAAAACCCTCAGCGGGGGCTGTATTTTGTCGCACCGAATGACTCCTATCCCCATAAACCTGTGCAGGCTTGGACCCAGGGTGAAGATGAGGATTCCCGCTATTGGTTTCCCTGTTTTGATTATCCCGGCCAACTCGCCAGTTCAGAAATACGAGTTGAAGTGCCTAAACCCTATCGGGTGGTTTCCAATGGAGAATTAATTTCTATTGAGGAAAAACAAGCAACGAAGGTTTACCACTGGCTACAGCAGGAAATTCATCCCACCTATCTCATGGCGATCGCGGTGGGAGATTTTGCTGAACTGCGGGCTGAATGGCAAGGCAAACCGGTGACCTATTATGTGGAAAAGGGGCAAGAATCCGCAGCACGGTTGACCATGGGCAAAACGCCGGAAATGCTGGAATTCTTTAGCCAAACCTACGGCTATCCCTACCCATACAGCAAATACGCCCAGGTTTGCGTAGATGACTATATTTTTGGTGGCATGGAAAACACCTCCATGACCCTGCTAACCGATCGCTGCTTGTTGGATGAACGGGCTGCGATCGATAATTTCTACAGTGAAACCTTAGTTGCCCATGAACTGGCTCACCAATGGTTTGGCGATCTGGCGGTTATTAAACATTGGTCCCATGCCTGGATTAAAGAGGGAATGGCGTCCTATGCGGAGGTGCTTTGGCTTGGCCACGCCTATGGAGATGACGTAGGACGCTACTATCTTCTGGGGCAAGCGGCGGAATATCTTGACGAGGATGCTTCCCGCTATCGGCGACCGCTGGTGACCCATGTCTATCGAGAAGCGATCGAACTCTACGATCGCCACATTTATGAAAAAGGCTCCTGTGTCTATCACATGATTCGGGCCGAGTTGGGCGATGCGTTGTTTTGCAAGACGATCGCGACCTTCTTGCAAGACCATGCCCACCGCACTGTGGAAACGGTAGATCTCTTGCGGGCGATCGAAAAAGCTACGGGGCGTAATCTGCTGTTCCTGTTTGACCAATATGTCTATCGCGGCGGTCACCCAGACTATAAAGTGACCTATAGCTGGGATGGCGATAGCAACCTCGCTAAATTGACAGTTCTCCAAACACAGGTCAGCGAGGGGGAAACCGACGGCTTATTTGATCTGAAAATTCCGATCGGGTTTGGCTGGCAGAAGGGCGCGCGCCAAGATTTCACGCATCAAACATTCCCCCAAACATTCACAGTCCGGATTCAGGAACGGGAACAAAGTTTCTATTTCCCATTGGCGAAAAAACCAGATTTTGTGCGCTTTGATGTTGGAAACGCTTTCCTAAAAACGGTGCAACTGGACTATCCGTTGCCAGAACTGAAAGCGCAACTCCAACACGATCCCGATCCGATCTCCCGGATTTATGCGGCGCGATCGCTGGGCAAAAAAGAGGGTCTGGAAGCGGTCAAAGCCCTCGCCACTGCCCTGACTGAGGATCCCTTCTGGGGAGTTCGGGTCGAGGTTGCTCGTAGCCTCGGCTACATCAATCTCGATCAGGTGGTCGATGCCTTAGTTCCTGGCTTGCAGGATCCCGTTGCTCAAGTTCGTAAAGCTGTCATCGAAACTCTGGCACAGGTCAAAACTCCGGCTACTTACCAAATTCTGAAGTCCTGTGTTGCTGCTGGGGATGCCAGCTATTACACGGAAGCGGCTGCGATCGCGAGTTTGGGGACGATCGCGGCCTCCGGTTTCGCCGATGCGCCTCCAGAAGGAGAGGTATTAGACCTGTTACGATCGGTGCTGACAACGCGCCAAGGGTGGAATGATGTGGTGCCAATTGGAGCCGTCCAAGCCCTGAGTCGCATGAAACAATCTGCTGCGGCCCTCGATCTTTTGCTGGAGTGTACCGCCTTAGGGGTTTCCCAATCCCTGCGCTTGGCCGCAATTCGCGCTTTGGGTGCAATTTCCCTCGGCCAAACTAGCGCGAATGTGGATCGCATTCTCGATCGCCTTCAGGACATTCTTCGCGAATCGTTTTTCCTGACCCGAGGGGCTGTAATTGTGGCCTTGGAACAAATGCAGACACTTCGCGCGATCGGCATTCTCCAAGGTCTGTTGCAACAAACGGCAGACGGTCGGCTACGCCGCATGGCGGAAGAAGCCATCCAAGCTGTGCAGGAACGAGTGGGTACCGATCCATCGGTGAAACAACTGCGAGATGACCTCGAGCAAATCAAACGGGAAAATCAAGACCTCAAAAGTCGCCTCGCTGCCCTGGAGGCCAAAAACACGCCAGTTGCTGCGCCGCAAGCAGATTAATCGGCACAGGAAAATTCGATGGGCTCGTGATGATGCGCGATCGTTGCAGACCGATGTTTGCGACAGAATTGTTGCAACTGACATTAGTGTTAGCGCTGCCGCCTGAATTTGTTCACGGGCTAAATCGCTGGGGCGATAGACGGGCGACCAGCGGATCGGGCTGGCTGCCAAACGTCTGGGCAAAGCGACGCGCTAGGGGGGGAACCAATACCAACGGATTACTAAAACCAGAAAAGAGCTGGATCCTAGGAGTCTCTGTGATTGGGCCAATGAGAGGTAAATGATCTCGGCTAAAGGCCACGGTGCAAACATTCCAAGTTCCCGGTAAGTCGGCGATCGTGGGGAGCATCTTGCGCACCCCGTCCCGAATGATTTGTTCGCTAGTTGAGGAATCTACCCTAGGCAAAGCATTGAACGGATGGGTGATTGTGGTAATTGTTCGGCTAATTTGACCGATGCGAATGGTTCCATCTAAAAATTGGATTGCACCTGCGTCCAAAATGGGTGGCGACAGTTGGTGATCAGCTTCGTCCCAGAAATGATCCAACTCTGCCGTACTGGCTTGGGCTTCAAGGCCAAATCGTTTGATGTCCGGAGCCATGACGATCGTCCGAAGTTGTAGGCCACTGGGCGGCAGTTCGATCGACTCGGCATAGCTGAAATATTGTGGCAAATGGATTCCCGAATGTCGTAAAAGCTGGCGACTGAAGGAACCTGCGCAAATCAAGGCATTGTCCGCTTGGAAAGTCTCCCCCGCTGTGATAACCGATACTCCCGTTCCATGGATTTCCACGCGATCGACTTGGGCAATTTTGTAAGCTCCGCCCCGCCGTACCATTGCCGATCGGTAAGCTTGGCTCGCTTTGACGGGATGCACTTGGGCATGGGGAAGTTCAAAGGCTGCAATCATGGGGTCGATCGCGAGCAAAGGTTCTCGTTCTTGGGCTTCTTGAGGCGTTAGGACGGCTGGCTGAATTGCGTAGGTTGCATAGCTAGCTAGCAATTGGGGAAGATCCTGATCCGGTGCGATCGGCATCAGTAACGCCCTCTCCTGAAACTCCGTTGGGGCTTCTAATTCCTCTGATAGCTGACGATGAATCGCAATGCCCTCACCACAGAGTGTTTGGGTGAGTTCGGTATCCCCTGCCCAGTAGGCAATGCCACCATAGCTTTGTCGGGTTGCACCTTGCAGATCTGGATATTGCTCGATTAGAAGGACTTGGATTCCTTGATTGGCGAGCTCATAGCTTAGAGCTGCTCCTGTAATCCCTCCACCAATCACGATCGCATCGTAGGACATGGATTCAGCATGACAAAAAGACCTTACCCATCATGCCATTAACCTCTCTCTTGAACGATCCCGAACCAGAGATTTTACCCGTGAAAAAGAAGTGAAACAGAGATGGGGTGTTTGCTCTAAATTGATCTCCCGATTCATCGTTGGATGTTTATAGTTGGGAGGTGTTTATCGTTGGATGGATTCGTTTTCCTCACAGGAGTCCCTGCCCATGAAGTTTGCGCCTATGAAATTTGTCAGATCCCGTGTTTTATACCTGCGATCGCCTTCGCGGCAAGCTGGGCGTCTGATGCTCAGTCTGCTGGCGTTGCTTGGAATGATCTCCGCGATCGTGATTGCTCAGCCATCGATTGCTTTCCAAGCTTCGGTTACACCGAATAATCCGATTTTGGGAGATACGCTATCAGTTGTGGTGCCGGGGGTTACGGAGAGTACCATTGTTCGTATGAATGACCAAGCTTTCCCTGCTTTTGACCTGGGGAACGGACAGATGCGAGCTCTGCTGCCAACCACGCCGTTGGATAAGCCCGGTCAGCGTAAGATTCAGGTGGAAGCGGTGGGAGAGACGCAGGTTCTAGCTGTGAACTTGAAAAATCGATCGTTCCCGACCCAACGCATTTGGCTGCCGCCGGGACAGGATGGCAATGTGAGTGATTGGGAATACGATCGGGTCGATGCGTTCAAAAAAATCGTCTCGCCCAAAAAATTGTGGAATGGCAAATTTCTGCGTCCCAATAATGGGCCTGTAACGACTGGCTATGGTGTGCGCCGCTACTACAATGGCGTCTTTGCCAATGACTATTATCATCGTGGCGTAGATTATGCCGGTAATTCGGGTTCGGCGGTGATTGCTCCAGCGGATGGCAAAGTCGCTTTGATTGGCTATGAAAAAGATGGCTTTAAAGTGCATGGTAATGTGATTGGCCTGGATCATGGCCAAGGCGTCACCAGTATTTATCTCCACCTCAGCAAAATCAAGGTGAAAGAAGGGGATTTTGTCAAAGCGGGCCAAACGATCGGGACTTTGGGGAGTACGGGAGCTGCCACTGGCCCCCACCTCCACTGGGGCTTGTATGTCCAAGGTCAATCGATCGATCCTGTACCCTGGCGAGAAACCGGGTTTAACTAGCAAAGCAAAGTGGCTAACCAGAAATGGTTAGCCACCTACGCTATTACGAGCATTGCCTTAGAACCCTAAACTATCACCAGCAGCTATGGTTCCCACGGGTAATGTGGCTAACTTAGGATCGGGGGGAAACGCGACTTCCTGCACCGTTCCAGGCTCACCTAGAGGCTTGGCTTGTCCTTCATTGAACGCAGCCATTACGCCACCAGCATTGCCTGCTCGGACAACCACTTGCTTTTCGGCAGCCCAGGTGCGAGCGGTCCCTTGGGGCAACACCCCTTCAAATTCTTGTTTACCATCGACTGAAATTCGGATCCACGATTGATCCTTGAAAACTAATCCGACCCGAACTGGCTTACCTGCCGCATCGGGGGCGATCGAGCTGGTAGCTGTTGGATTGGCAGCGCGTGCCCCCAAACTAGGCCCCATGGGGACTGGAGATACAGGGAGACTTTCTTTAAATTTTTGCAGGCTTTCAGCGGTGAGCTGTGGCTGGCTAGAAGACTGATTCATCAGGTAGGACAATCCCTGCACTGCCCCGACTACCAAGGCCAAGTAAACCAAGTAAAGATGGGCAGGCCGCAGTTGTCCAAACGGGAGCCATCCCAAATTAAGGCGTTGGGGTAAAACGACTGGAGTGGTCGAAAATTCACTGGCTAAGTGAACTCCATTTAGTCCTACCGCATTGCCAAATTGGCGAATGAAACTCTGAACATAAACGGGTTCAGGAAGATCTGATAGACGTCCTTCTTCGATCGCTAGCAGCAAACGTACCTGAATGTGGGTTCTTGCAGCCACATCATCCAGACTCATTTCGCGCTGCAATCTTGCATGACTTAAGCGTGTCCCCAGCTCTGCCAGCTTCTCGGCCTGCTGTTGTTTTGCTGCTTGGAGGACTTGCTTCCTCATAACCTCTGCTCCTTGCTCGTGGCTGTCGCCCTAATCGATAGTAAGTGAAGTTGGCGTTGTAAGAAAAGAATTTCAGCTTCCGTGAGAGATCGATACTGTCCGGGAGACAGGGGGGGCTGGGCCGGTGAATCTAAGGTGATTGTTCCGATCGCCACCCGATGCAGATGAATCACGGGATGTCCTAGGAGATCAGCAACTTTACGGATTTGGCGATTGCGACCCTCCGACAAAATCACTTGTAGGAGCGTGCGATCGGAACGCTGTTTCCGAACTTCCACTTTAGCAGGTAAAGTTTTGCGTCCTTCCAACATAATTCCCTCGCGCCACCGTCGCAAGCAATTTGATGACGGATGTCCTTCTACCCACACTTCGTAGGTTTTGGGAATTTGATGACTGGGATGGGTTAACCCAAAGGTTAACTCGCCGTCGTTCGTCAAAATCAAAGCGCCTGTGGATTGAGTGTCTAGCCGTCCCACTGGATGGATTCCTTGGCCACTCTGCAAGTCGTTAGGTAGCAGACTTAAAACAGTAGGCCGTTTCTGAGGATCCCAACAGGTCGAGACAACCCCGATCGGCTTATTCAAGAGAAAGTAGAGCAATTGGGGGCGTTGAATGGGCTGTAATAACTGACCATCGACTTGAATACGATCGAGGGTGGGATCAGCCTTTTGCCCTAACTGAGCCACTTTGCCATTGACCCGAACTCGACCTTCCAGAACCATCTGTTCAGCCTGTCTGCGGGAGGCGACTCCCCATTGAGATAGTAATTTCTGTAACCGCTCTGCCATGGCGAGTGCGTCATCTCAACGAACAAACAAGAAGGTTTTTAAGGGATCTCAGTAAACTAACCATGGGAAGTTTGAGAACTGACTAGGGGTAAAAACTAGGGAGGTAAAACGACGGGTTAAAAATTGGATGTGAGTTTGGCAACTCAGTATGACTGGGGTAAATAGTAACTTGCAATGATGCAATCGTTATGGATAACAGCACCAGTAAGTAGCACAGATTCCTACAAAATATTAGCGGAATATCTTCCTTATCTGGAGAGTTTTGAGAAAATCCATCGAATCTTTTAGATTTTCTCATCCCCGTTGCAATTATTCTCTATCCAAACTGAGAGCTACTCTGTTCAAACTTGGTAAACTAGTGGGCCGACACAACAATTTTGGGTGATCTTCAATGCTTGACTGTGCCAATCTATCATAGCGAACAACCCTAGGATTCCCAAAGTCATGCGCAATACCCAATCTCATAACCTAAAGTCACACTAGATACTAACCTCCTCCCTTTATCTTCAAGTAACGTTTTCGCTTGTACCCAAGATGCGATCGTTGATCTAAGCTATGAACCTCCAAAGGATGCTTTGTTATTTTGGGCAATGGGTTGATTGAAGTTCGTATCCAATGACACTAAAGTTTCAACTAGAAATTTCTTGAACAAGTACGTAGGGTTGAACAATGAGCGCTTGAAAACGCTTGGTTTGTGGCCAGGTTTCTAATTGCTCTAGAGAGGGTTTAGTCAGAAGTTGCTCCGTAACCCAGCGTCCAACGGCAATGGAATCATCCTGGGCGATCGCTAAGCCCACCTCAACCAAGCTCAGCCCCCCCGTCACCACAATCACCACATCTCGGGCCAGATGGGGAGCTAGCCAAGCCCACTCGGCTTCATCGATCGATTCAGTCAGTTCTTCTCGTAGGGTCGCCATAAATACCTCGTCAATAGATAGGTAGAAAAGCTTGGGTAATAGATAAGAAATTTATCAAGAAAAATAGGAACTAGATTTCAAACTGTAATGCTGGAATGATGATTGAAATGATTTTGATCAATTAATGAAGCTAATCGTTAAAGGGAATGATTAGCGCAATGATTGAGATTGATTAGAAAATTAAATCAGTCATGGCCCCCAATAAGGGGGTGTGACTGAGTAAGAACGAACCGAGAATCTAGGGGTATTGCTTTACAGGCCCCTTTGTCAGGAATTGAGTTCCCTGGGAGGTCTTAAATCCAGATAGCCTTAGATCTTCTTAGCGTCCTAAGTCATGGAGACAATTGATCACGGCTGCACATTGCTGTGTTACTGTCTCTAATTCGGCCCGATCGGTGCTCGTGGGCGGCAAAATAATTTCTCCAATCCGAATCGTTAGCGGAACCGATCGGGGCCAAGCGGATTCCAATTGAAAAATCTCATGACTGCCCCAAAGGCAGACGGGCAGAATGGGAGCCTGGGTTTTAGCGGCAATCCAAGCGGCCCCGATCTTGGGGTCTTGAATGCGGCCATCCCGAGTTCGCGTGCCATCCAGAAAAATTCCTGTGGCCCAACCTTTTTCGATCGAAGCAATGGCCGATTTCATGGCAGAGCGATCGGCGGAACCGCGTTTGACCGGATAGGCTCCATAGGCTTGGATCGCCTGTTTGAGTACAGGTACCCGAAAAAGCTCCTCCTTGGCCATAAACGCAACGGGTCGCCCCACGCAGTTAGACACGATCGGCGGATCAAAGTCGCTGGCATGGTTACTCACCACTAACAGCCGTCCCCGTTTGGGAACGTTCTGTGCCCCATAGATCCGTCCCCGAAAGTAAGTGTGCAGCACTGGACTGACCACCGACCACTTGAACAAGTGGTAAAGCATGAGGCTAATCAAAGGCTCGCGATCGGGAACTTGGATCGATTGAGGGGGAGAAAGACTGTCAGACATGGGAAAAGCTACCCAGAGGAGGAGCAACGAGAGGAATTAAGGGGGGGTTAGGCCAAGGCACTAGCAGCTAAATCTTCAGCAGTTCCCACTGTGGCAAAGGTGAGATCGCCGCAGGTGCGCTTGATGATGCCGACGAGGACTTTACCAGGGCCAACCTCGACCACTCGGGTAATCCCTTCCTGGGGCAGTTGCAGAGAAATTTCTCGCCACCGCACAGAACCCGTCATCTGTTTGCTCAAGCGTGCTTTGAGGACGGTTCCATCGGTGCTGGGAGTGGGGTCGGTATTGGACAGCACAGGGACGGTGGTATCTTGGAAGGCGATCTCGTCTAAAGCCTGGTTAAATTGCGCGGCGGCATCGGCCATTAAGGGCGAGTGGAAAGCTCCGCTAACATTCAGTTTGACCGCTCGTTTGCACTTGACCGAGGCAATTACTGCATCCACGGCGGTAGGGGTGCCTGAAATCACGACTTGGCCATCGTTGTTGTCATTGGCTAGAACAACCCCTTCCGTTTTACCGATCGCGGTTTCCAGTTGCTCGCGATTAAACCCTAGGAGTGCTGCCATTTGGCCATCGGAGGCACTGTCCATTAGTTGCGATCGGGTTTGGATCAACTGCAGGCCCGTTTCAAAGCTAAACACATCCGCCGCGTAAAGGGCAGAATATTCTCCCAGGCTGTGCCCCGCGACTAAATCCGGTTTTTCTCCTGCCAATTTGAGGCGATCGGCCAGAATGGTTTCAACAATGTACAGGCAGGGCTGGGTATACAGCGTTTTGGAGAGTTCAGCTTCATCCCCTTGGATACGATCGATGACTGACCAGCCCAAAATTTCGCTTGCCGCTTCAAATCTGGCTTTGGCGGCGGGAATATCCAACAAATCCATTCCCATCCCAACGGCCTGTGAACCTTGGCCAGGAAACACCCACGCGGTTTTAGTCATGGCTTTAACTGATGTTGTGAACAAATGGTTAACGGTGCTAGCGGTCAACGTTGCAGTGCGCAACGTTACTGATTGTGGATTAGGTAAATGGCGATTGGGAAACTTTCAAACCGATCGTGTCCCCTTCGCAAAGTCAAGGAGAAACCGTGACTCGCCTCAATCGGGGTTTATTTACCCCACTGGACGATCGCGGCTCCCCAAGTCAAACCAGCCCCAAAACCGGACATTGCGATTTTGTCTCCGGGCTGAATTCTGCCATCCCGTACCGCTTCATCCAGGGCTAGGGGAATGGAAGCGGCGGAGGTATTGCCATACTTGGCTAGATTGCTAATGACTTTTTCGCGGGGAATGGAGAGCCGATCGGCCACCGCATCTAAAATTCGCTGGTTGGCTTGGTGCATCACCACCCAATCGATATCTGCCGTATCCAGTCCAGCATGGAAACAGGTTTTTTCCATGACTTCCGGCACTTTGCGCACGGCAAATTTATAGACTTCCTGCCCATTCATGGTGATGGGGCGATAGCCGCCCTGGGCGATCGTCACTTCTTCGGTGAGGGGCTTGGCCTCGCCTTGGTAGGCCAAATTTAAGCAGGCATTTTGGCTGCCATCACTGTGGAGTTCAAAGCCCAATAAGCGATCGACGGTATCTGCTTGGATGACCACTGCCCCGGCTCCATCGCCAAACAGGACACAGGTTCGCCGATCGCTCCAGTCCACCCAGCGTGACAAAATATCGGCCCCGATCAACACGACATTGCGATAAGCGCCTGTGC
The DNA here is from genome assembly GCF_050753345.1 of Alkalinema pantanalense CENA528. Taxonomy (NCBI): domain Bacteria; kingdom Bacillati; phylum Cyanobacteriota; class Cyanophyceae; order Leptolyngbyales; family Leptolyngbyaceae; genus Alkalinema; species Alkalinema pantanalense. Next base: position 53,538 of record NZ_JBLZFX010000004.1, read on the forward strand.
GAATGAACTGCGCTGCTGTCACCAAGCCAAACACAAATCCCGAACAGGCTGCCGTCAAATCAAAGGACACAGCACGGGTTGCCCCCAAGCGCGCTTGAATCACCGATGCGGTTCCGAACAAATCGTCGGGCGTTGAGGTGGCTAAGAGAAGCAAATCAACCTCCCCTGGAGCCACCCCAGCCATGTCCAAGGCTTTGGTTGCCGCTTCAGCCCCCAATTGGGCTAGGGAATAATTGGGATCTGCTAAGCACCGCTGGCGAATGCCTGTGCGAGTGGCAATCCATTCATCGGACGTTTCAACGACCTGACTCAAGCCATCGTTATCCAGGGATGCTGCGGGGGATGCAGAACCACAGCCAGTAATTGCAAGTCCAACCCGTTCCAATGTTGTTGTCTCCATGCTGACGGGATATGTGCTGATGGGAGAATCGGTTGTGCCCTAGGATAGGCCCTAGGAATTTTCAGCGATCGCGGGTACAACCGTTTCTTCGTAGCTGGAACGAATACGCTCCAAAACCTGATTCTCCACCGCTTCTTTGGCAAGGCGAATGGCACTACAAACCGTACCTGCTTTAGAGCTGCCATGGCCGATAATGCAGATGCCAGCTACGCCGAGCAACAAAGCACCACCATGCTCGGCGTGGTCGATGCGCTGCTTAATGCGTCGAAGGTTATGGCGAAGAATGGCGGTTCCCAGCTTACCACGCTTCCCGCGAGGCAATTCTTCCTTGAGAATTTGCAGGAGAATATCGCCCACTGCTTCGGCAAACTTCAAGAGAACATTGCCCACAAAGCCATCACAGACTACAACATCAAACTGCCCGGAGAGTACATCCCGTCCTTCGGCATTGCCGATGAAAGGAATGTGGGGATTGTCTCGCAGTAATTGATTGGCTGCTAAAGCGACTTCATTGCCCTTGGAATCTTCTTCGCCAATGTTCAGCAAACCCACTCGAGGTTCGGGGTTTCCCATCACATACTGGGCATAGACTGTTCCCATCAGGGCAAATTGCTCTAGATATTTTGGGCGACAATCAACATTGGCCCCGACATCTAAAACGATGACAGGTTTATTGGGAATCATGGTGGGAAAGACGGCCCCGATCGCAGGTCGATCAATCCCTGGTAAACGGCCTAGGCGTAGTAGTGCTGCCGCCATGGCTGCCCCAGAGTGCCCCGCAGAAAAGACGGCATCCGCCTGCCCCGATTTGACCAAATTCATGGAAACATTGATCGAAGCCTTGGGTTTTCGCCGTAGGGCACGACCCGGTTCCTCCGACATCTCGACCACCCCTTCGGCAGGCACGATCTCTGGTTTCCGGCTATAGGTGTGGTTTGCCAAACACGCTTCAAGTTCCTGGGGGTCGCCCACCAGTAGCACATCGACATCCCAAGCTTCCTGGGCTTTCAAAGCGCCCGCGACGATTTCCGCCGGAGCATGATCACCACCCATCGCGTCAATTGCGATTCGTACCCGCGTTGATCCCATTGGTGAATAGTGATAAAAACCTAAAGAATTTTACCAGAAGGACTTCCCAACATATAGGGCACAAACCCAGTAGGTCATCAACCAAGTCGGTCAAGAACTAAGAATTTGGCCGAGATATTCAAAAGCTCTCCAAGTAAAGCACCAATAGCATAGGGGATTCATGGGGCCTAAGACTATTACTCTTCCAAAAAAACTCATTCTTCTGACGGTTGTCAGCACGATCGGTCTTTTCTGTTGCAGCAGTTTGCGCCATTCTCTGTTTCAGTCGGGGGCGTTTGATCTGGGCTATTTTGACCAGGCGGCTTATTTAATTAGCCAAGGCCAACCGCCGATCGTGTCCTTTTGGGGCTATCACTTTCTAGGCGGTCATGGTGATTGGATCCTCTACCCGATCTCACTTCTCTATCGCATCGTTCCCTCGGTTTATTGGCTGTTGGCGATCCAAGCGCTTTCCCTATCTCTAGGTCATCTCGCCACTTGGTTCGTCGCGCGGCAGGCGGGATTAAGTGAGGCAAAATCCTGGGCGATCGTGCTGGCCTACGGGCTCTATCCCTTGGTGTTTAATCTGAACTTATTTGACTTCCACCCTGAAGTCATTGCGTTGCCACTGATCTTGCTGGCAGTGTGGGCTGCCCGAGCCGATCGCCTTTGGTTGTTTGCGGCCTGCCTAGTGGTGATTTTAGGGTGCCGGGATGCGCTTTCCATTACCGTTGCGGCGATGGGCGTTTGGCTTTGGCTATTTGAAAAACGGCGGCGGGCAGGTGCGATCGCGATCGCTTGGGGGCTCGGCTGGTTTATTTTTGTCACGCAAATTTTGATTCCCTATTTCCGACCGGATGGCGTGGAAGCGGTGAGACGCTATGCCTTTTTGGGGGATTCTCTGCCGGAAGTGATTGCCAATCTATTTCTACAGCCCGGTTTAGTCTTGGGTCGCATTTTTTCCGGCGAAACGATCGGCTACCTAGCGCTGCTGCTCTTACCGTTGTTTTGGGCTTTGACGCCACGATTCCTCGCGCCGACGATCGTAGGCTTGCCGAATTTAATCATTAACATTCTGTCGAGTTCGCCTGCCCAACGGGATTTAGTTCATCAGTATTCTCTGCCGATCCTGCCGTTCTTACTTCTTGCCGGAATTGCCTGCCTAGCGGTCGATCGCCCTATCCTGCTGCGGAAACCTCGCTGGATTATTGCTTGGTCGCTCTTTGGATTCCTCTGTTTGGCGAAATATAGCTACTTTGGCTGGAAATTCCTCGATCGTTTGGATACCTCAGCGGCAGTGCAAGCTGCCATGGCTCAAATTCCACCTCAGGCATCGGTTCTGACTACCCATGACATCGTGCCCCACCTGACCCATCGGGCCCAAATTGACTTTACTAAGGGCGATCGGACGTTGCAGGTCGATCGTTTTGATGCGGTGCTATTGAACTTAAAACATCCTGGCTTTGGTAGCGATCGACACTATGCCCAGTTCCTTCTCCAACAGGTTCAAAAGAATCACTCCTTGCGACCTCTCTTGATTCAAAACGATACTCACAATGATGTTTATCTTTTTATCCGTAATTTTCCGGATTAGTCCTAACTTTCATGTGTCTAAAGTAACTATAAATTTCGAATAATTACGGACATGATTGGGAACCCGCCTGAAGGATGTGCGAACCTCTCTAGCGTTGATATGAAGCTTTCGCAAAGAACCCCGGCCCTACGGTTGTCATGCTCAGGGCAATTAGTGTTTACTCTGAGAGTGAGAAAAATACCACTTGAATAGGTGATTGACCTTTTCTGGGATTTTGACTAACTGTAAGTCCCCTTCTTGGGATGGAGGTTAGTTCTCAAGGCAAAGGTCTACAGTTTAAAGGCTGCATTTGCCAACTGCTACACCATCGTCAGGGATGAAGTCTTCAGAGATGAAGTCTCTAGCGTAAAGAACCTGAAAGTTGACACTCGAAAGTTAACGCCTGAATGTTGACAATTGTGTTTCACTGCAAATGCATTGGGACGGAGAAGAAATGTTAAATTTAGAGTCCTCGCAGGAGGGGTACGTGCCAGAAGCCCAGTCGCTTCCAGCTTCAATTCTTAAAGTACCGAACCTCTTAAACGAAGAGATTTCTACTTTAGAGAAATCTGCGACCTACATTGGAGAAGAAGGCGATCACGACCAGCCGCTAGCTTCTGAACTTCGCTACTCCTATTACATCCAAGCTACTCGGATTGAGCATCGTGCCTTTCTGACTACTAATCTGCCCACTATGGGAGAAACTCAGGTTACGGATGTTGGTTCCACCTGGCTCATTGGTCGCAGCCGCAATTGCGCGATCGTGGTACCCGATCGATCGATTTCCCGCTGCCATGCTGTTATCAGCCATGACCCTCAGTATGGGTTCTATGTGATGGATGTGGGCAGTAGTAATGGCACATTCCTCAATCAACAGCGTCTGGCTGTGCTGAAGCGATACCCTATCAAAGATGGCGATATTTTGACGCTGTGTCATCTGCGGGCTGAGTTTTTTATGAACCCTCGCTAGTGGTCTGTTGTGAATTTCCCGCGAAGGCTTTCTATTCGACAGAATATTCCAGGCGACTGAGCGTTCGTTGATCATATTGGCAGAATTAACAACTCAGTCTCCCGAGACCTAGTTTCTCGAGACTCAGTGCCCTGAGATCCATACTCAGTATCTGATACTCAGTATCCTGATGCTCAGGGGCCCAATGCTAAGGGGTCTGATCGAGTTAAGTTAATCCTGAAGCAGGCTAACCTGCTGCTATCTGTGTAGCTTCTATTCCAGAAACTTCCTGAAGTTGGATCATATCTTCCCGAGGATCTGATCTAAGCACTTTAACCTGAAAGCGATCGCCCAGTTCGATCGTGCGGTTCAAGCGCATCGCCAGTTCCAGTCCCAAATCTTCCAGCAGAACTAAGCACAACCCTTCATGTTCGCGGAGCCAGCGTAGCATGAGGGCAGACCAGATTTCGTGGGTGTTGCGCCGGAGATACTCCAATCCCCAGTAGCGATTGGTTTGCCGCTCAACCAAGGCTGCCTCTTGCACATTGCTGGCAATGCTCAAGACTAGATCCTGCATTTGTTCCACAGAAAATGGTAGGGATTCTCCTCGCAGATGGGCCTTGATTTGGAAGTGAGCCAGCAAATCACTGTAGCGTCGGATCGGTGAAGTGACCTGTGTATAGGTATCCAGTCCTAAACTGGCATGGCGAGAGGGCGTAACGCTCAATTCACTCCGAGGCATGCAGCGACGAAGCGCACAGGCTCGAGCAGGCCCTGCTGGAACTTGCAATAGTTCTTCGTCGGAAGGGAGTTCCGGTTGCGGTTGGTTGCGGAATAACAGCGGCAGGTTATGGGCTTGACCGTAGCGAGCAGCCACTTCTCCTGCCAAAATCATCATTTCTGCCACGAGCTGCCGGGAGAAGCGATCGTCCAGTACCTGAATAATAATTTCTTCCCCATCATTTTCAACTTTGATGGTGGATTCTGGCATGTTGATGCTAATAGCCCCCTGGGACTGTCGCCAAAGTTGCCGTTGCTTAGCCCACTTTGCCAGGGTTTCCAGCTCTGGTTCTGCCGTCACTCCCAATTCCAGCATCTCGTCCACATCCGCATAGGTGAGGCGATAGGTAATTTTGATGTGGCTGGCGTGGATGCTGAAATCTTGGACTGCACCATTGACATCTAGCAAAACGCCGAAACTCAGGGCACAACAAATGACTCCTGCATTTAGACTCATAGGGCCCGTCGCCAGTTCCGTTGGAAACATGGAGATCATGCCCGTAGGCAAGTAAAGGGTTGTGCTTCGACGACGGGCTTCTAGATCCAACGGATCACCGGGCAGTAACCAACGAGTTGGATCAGCAATATGGATCCAAACCCGCTCACTCCCATTGGGTAGATACTCCACACTCAGACCATCATCAATTTCGCGCGTACTTTCATCATCGATCGTATAAACCTTCAGGTGGGTGAGATCCAACCGTTCGGAATGTAAGTCTTGCGGCGGGGAAAGGAGGTACTGATGTGACAACTCTAGAACCTTTGGCGGAAAGTGAGTAGGAATTTGACTATGGCGTAGGAAAAGGTTTTCGTGGGGACTCCATAATCCTAATTCAACCAGAAGCCGAAATGCACCTTGCGCCGTTTCAGGACGTTTGAGGGCAGCTAAAACTTCGATCGCAGCGCTTCGATTGGGGGCTTCATCGCCGAAGGCCGCAAATTTTTCTAAGGCATCTAATCTGGGCCGATCGCTCGGTTGCCAATCTTCAGCACTGTTTCCAGCCATTGCTTGCTGTAACCGCACCAAAAATCCTTCCCATTCCTGCTGGCGTTGGTTTGCAATCTGAATTTGTCGCTGAATTTCTGCAACTTGATTGGCGGGGCGAGGTTCGTAGCGATCGCCCTTCTGCTTGAAGTAGAGACGATCTTCTGCCAGGAGAAGATGGGCCGTGTAGCAAAATTCTGGCTCAGTGGAGGAGAACAATAACGTGGCCAAGGCTACTGGATCGGTAGATTCGCCCTCTTCCACTAGCAGTTCCCACGCCACTTCTAAACTCGAAGGATCTAAGGTAGACCGAACTTGCTGAGAAAAGGCGGCAATTTCGGTCGGTTTAAACGTCTGACCGCTCACTGTATATTCAATCTGACGTGGATGGATGGTCGAAGCTTGACCTCGTTCATCGATCACGACCCAATGCTTTTTGCCTTCTGGGCGATCGATCACTGCAAGTCGGCGTTCTCCGTTCACAACAAATTCAATCAGCGTTCCCTTTTCCATAGGAGGGCTTCATCCAGGCGAGCATATACGACTTGAGCAACCGAACCCGAACAGTCCCGGTGAATTGTGGGTTGGAATGCATATAACAAATGTGTTGAGCAAGCGATGCGCTTATAAGCAATACGCTTAGACAATCGGAGTAACAGTCGAAGGCAATGACCGAGGCTATAAACAGGACGAGGGATGATGGACTGTTCGATCGCTCCCATCACCCCTCCGATCTATGCCTAAGACTCGCTTAGCCTTCTTGGTTGATGAAGGGCAGCAATGCCAAAATTCTAGCTCGCTTGATGGCAACCGTCAGATCTCGCTGCTGTTTAGCGGTTAATCCTGTGATGCGCCGGGGCAAAATTTTACCGCGCTCTGTAATAAACTTCCGCAGCAGGTCTACATCTTTGTAATCGATCGGGTCGCCCGGTTTAATGGGAGAAATGCGACGACGAAAATAAGCCATGGTGTTTCACTCGATGAATTGGACAGAACGGAGATTCTGAGTTTTGTTTGGAGCGATTGCTCCCTCAAAACTTCCAAAGGATTTGCCAGGAGAACTTGTGGATCAAATCCGAGAGTTCGCTAGTTTTGCGAATCTCTAATCGTCAAGTTTGCTTCGAGAGCACTTAGGACGACTAATCTCACAACTACTTAATTTCGCGGTGAACGGTATGCTTGTTGCAGTGGGGGCAGAACTTCTTGAGTTCTAGCCGGCTGGTGGTGTTCCGACGATTCTTCATCGTGGTGTAACGGGACACCCCTGCAGAACGCTTATCTGGATTGGTACGGCATTCCGTACACTCCAGCGTAATGATGATTCTTACGCCTTTGTTTTTAGCCATGATTCACAACCTAAGGGCTGGTATTTATTCAGACACAAATAACCATTATTTCACAGGAAGGTCTAGTTTGAAAGTAATCTAAACAAGGTTTTGTCTGTTTTAGATGAATATTTTCTAGGGGTCTGTTGTCTAATCTTGTGTGGCCTATGTTGTCAGTGGAAACGGCTGAGTCGTTAATTTTTCAAACAGTTCTAGCGCCAGATGCTGCGATCGCGGTTGAATTTGTGTCGTTGGTCGAAGCCGTCGATCGGGTGCTGGCAACTCCAGTGAGCAGTGAATTAGATTTTCCCCATTGGGATAATTCTGCAATGGACGGTTACGCAGTGCGCTATGACGATGTGGTAACCGCGCAGGCCGATCGTGAAGTCGTACTAGAGGTAATCGAAGACATTCCTGCGGGGGGAGCACCCCAGCAGACGCTGCAACCTGGACAAGCTGCCCGCATTTTTACCGGAGCGATGTTACCGTTGGGAGCCGATACGATCGTCATGCAGGAGCATACCCAGCGTCAGGACAGGCGAGTAACAATCCTATCTGTTCCGCAGCAACGGGGAGAATTCGTCCGGCGGCGGGGCAGTTTTTACCAAGCAGGGCAACCCTTGCTAGCTGCGGGAACTCGTCTAGGGGCAGCGGAAATTGCGGTTCTCGCAGCTGTGCAATGTACTCAGGTGCCAGTTTACCGTCGTCCCAAGGTGGCGATTCTCTCCACTGGGGATGAACTGGTGACCCCGGAGCAACCCTTGCAGCCGGGACAAATTGTGGATTCTAACCAATATGCTTTAGCTGCATTGGTGCAACAGTCGGGAGCGGAGGTGCTGCGGTTAGGTATTGTGCCCGATGATCCCGATGCTTTGAAAGTAGCCATGGAAACGGCGATCGCCCAAGCGGATATGGTTATTTCCTCTGGAGGGGTCTCCGTCGGCGATCATGACTATGTCGATAGGATTTTGGAGGAACTGGGGGCTACGATTCAGATTCGATCGATCGCGGTCAAACCGGGTAAGCCCCTCACCTTTGCCACCCTGCCTAACAAGCTCTATTTTGGCCTTCCGGGCAATCCCGTATCCGCTCTGGTCACATTCCTGCGGTTTGTCCAGCCTGCGTTGAAAAAGCGATCGGGGCTCTCAACTGGCTGGCAACCTAATTTCATTACGGCCAAAACAGGCGGAGATCTCAAGGCCGATGGTAAACGTGAGTCCTACCTTTGGGGGCAAGTAACGTTCCAAGCAGGCGAGCTTTGCTTTTCTGCCGCTGCCGGGGGGCATAATTCGGGTAATTTGATTAACTTGGCGGGCTGCAACGGCCTCGCGATGATCCCCATTGGCACAACGGCGATCGCGGCAGGGCAAAACGTACAGGTGTTATTAATGCAGAGCATTGTCTGAGACAGACGCATTTGGGGGTGGGGAAAAACAGCCTCCACCCCTTCAGCAGATCAACAAAAAAGAGCAGATCAACAAAAAAGGCACCCTCTAGGGTGCCTGAAACCAGAACAGAAAACTGGGAAACGCAGTTGTGTTGACCCTGCGTGCTTTTCCTAGCCCCGAGGCGGACGGCGACGTTGGAGAAACTCAGGAATGTCTAACCCCCCTGGTGTGGGTGGGGTAGGTTTAGATTGTCGGGGTTCGGGCAAGGGCAATCCCCCCGCATTGGTTTCAGGTTTCGCGATCGAACGCTTTGGAGCTGTCGTAGGTCGAGCGGCTGCTTGGGCTTGGGTTTCACCGGAGAATCCCGTCGCAATCACCGTAATCCGAACTTCGCCTTGCATGCGCTCGTCAATCACCGCGCCAAAGATGATGTTGGCATTGGGATCAACCACTTCGTAAATGATCTCAGCAGCAGCGTTCACCTCATGGAGAGTGAGATCATGGCCGCCGGTAATGTTGAAGACGACGCCCCGTGCCCCATCGATCGAGGCTTCCAGCAACGGCGAAGAGATGGCTGCCATCGCGGCTTCTCGGGCCCGAGATTTGCCGGAGCCAATTCCGATCCCCATCAAGGCGGATCCCGCGTCGGCCATGACAGCTCGGACATCGGCAAAGTCTACGTTAACCAGCCCCGGAATGGTGATGATATCAGAAATCCCTTGTACCCCTTGGCGTAGCACATCATCGGCAGTGCGGAAGGCTTCTTGCACGGGGGTTGATTCCGAAATGACGGATAGCAATTTATCGTTGGGAATGATGATGAGGGTATCCACTCGCCCTTGCAACGCTGCGAGTCCCTCTTCCGCTTGATTGGTGCGCCGCCGCCCTTCAAAGGTAAATGGACGGGTTACGACGCCAACGGTCAGTGCTCCAATCTCCTTGGCCACTTCGGCGACGATCGGGGCCGCTCCAGTGCCTGTACCGCCCCCCATGCCCGCTGTAATAAAAACGAGGTCAGACCCTTCTAGGGCCGCTGCGATTTCATCCCGAGACTCTTCGGCGGCCTTCTGCCCGATCGCGGGATTCCCTCCGGCACCTAACCCTCGGGTAAGTTTTTGACCAATTTGCAGTCGTTTTTGGGCAGAAGATTGGGTCAAAGCTTGGGCGTCAGTATTAATTGACCAAAATTCAACTCCAGTTACTTCACTGGCGATCATTCGATTGACAGCATTACCGCCACTCCCGCCAACGCCAATTACTTTAATTCTGGCAATACTGCTGGGCACGATGTCACCACTCCTTAATTCCTCTCCGGGCACCACGTTGACATTTCCCCCTGAATTACTGGATGAACTGATACTGCGGAGAGAGTTGGAGCTATCCCCTACCGACGCAAACTTCGAGACTCCGTCCTCATGGGAGTCTATGTCCTCATGGGAACGAATCTGATCTTGCTCAAGCGACTTGTTGAGGATCAGTGGAGTGGAATTTGACTCATTGTTAAGCGTCATTGGAACTACGGGCGGAACTTATAAACAATTTTTTGACTCCAGGTAGCACCGCATCACCAGGGGGTAACTGGCTAACCGGAACACCAATTCTACTAAATCTTCAACAGCAAAACCGTCGATTCGCCATCAAGTTCGGTTTAATTGTGCCATGAGATTACGGGAAATTCTGCCACAGTTCGATCGCTATGGGGTACTAATTTTTCCGGAGTTTGTTGTACCTCGCAGTTTCAAGATAGGTGTATTGGGGTTCCGCAAATCGAGATACTCCATGGAACTAGCGGTTTTGTTGCGAGGAAGCTCGCGCACACGATCGAGGACTCGAATCTGGTTGGCGAACTGATTCCCGTAGGCTCCGAGGTGTACAACGCCAATTTCAGTCGTCAGAATTAAATTCCCAGGATTTTGCCAATCAATGGCCTGCACGGTGACAGGACTACGGCTGATCATGGGATAGAAGCGATCCCAGTGAGGGCGATACGTATCAGGATTCCCAATGACTTTGAGGGGCGGTAATTGGAGATTCTGTTCAACCGCTGCATAACTTTCTAAGGGGATCCATCGCCCATTTTCATCCAGCAAGCCAGAGGGTTTGCTGCTTCCCGCTCTTTTTGAGGAAGCTTCTGAGGAATTGCTAGGGCTGGAAGGACTACCTTCGTTGGAAGCTGATGCGGAATTGGTCGGTGCAGGATTTGTTGTCTCATCGCCATTGCGGCGGGAGGCTGGGCTGGATTTCCCTTGAGGGGGTAGGGTTAACCAAGCTTGGGCCACGGGCTTGCGTTCACGGATACGCACTGTCAATCCAGGCGGAAACAGATGACGTTCCACACTGACCTCAGCAATGGGCGCTTTGTCCTTCAAGGTTTCTGCAATTTTGGCAGGTTGCACCTTGCTGAGGGACTCGGGATAGTTGATTGGCAAGAGAGAACGTATTGTGTTGGCTGCGAGGAACTGGTTGCCTTCAATCTTGACTTGGGCTGCATTCCGGATGACCCAATTGGGCTGAGTCACTGCCCAAACTAAGGTGCCGGCTATTCCCAAAACCACCAGCGATCGCCAAGACATTGTCAGGATGCGGTTACGCCGTTGTCGCCGCAGTTGTTGCCGTCGTTGAGAAAGTTCATGCCGAGAAACAGGAGCAATGCCAGCCATGGTGTATTGAGAAGGAGCATGAGCAAAACTGCGATCTGCACTGCGAATTTAGATTCAGTGAAGTAAATTTAGAGTCTGTGAACCTAAGAAGCACGATCGGGCTACCAGAAACCAGTTGCCAGGAAAAATTCGCCCCTATATTTAAGCATGGTCAGCCGAAATAGCACGGCTGAGATTATTTAGTTTTTTATGCAACTGGTTTGCTATACAACAAGCTCTGTCAGCACTTAGGTCAAACCTCCCAACTCAGACCTCTGATGATGTCTGCATCCTGCATGATCTCTTGTCCTGGGCTTAATTGTTTTGACCTGTTTTTATTAACAAGCTGGTTTTCTAACAAACTGGTTTTCTAACAAACTGGTTTTCTAACAAACGATGCCAGAGCGTAAAGCCCGTACAGCGGCTTGGGTGCGATCGTCAGCGCATAATTTATTCAAAATATTGCGGACGTGGGTTTTGACCGTACCGACGGTGATGAAGAGCTTATCGGCGATCGCGGCGTTACTGTAACCATCCACAATCAGTTGCAGGACTTCTAACTCCCGTTCTGTCAGGGGGTAGGACTCTGTGGGTTCCGTTGGAGTGGGAAGGTGGATTGAATTCACGGCTGAAACGCTAGTCTGTTGAGACTGACGCAGGACAATCCGCGCGATCGCTGGATCAATCCAAGAATTTCCTTCATGGGTGACCCGCAAAGCCTCGACCAATTGATCAAGGCTGACATCCTTCATACAGTAGGAGTCGGCACCCGCCGCAAAAGCTGCCATCACTACATCTTCCGTATCTTGAAGGGTCAAGATCAAAATCTTCGTGGGCGAAGTTTCGGAGACTTGAGCTTGCTTAAACCGTTTGGTTAACTCGATGCCATCCATATCGGGGAGGCCGATATCCACGATCGCAACATCGGGCTTAGCAATGGTTAGCAACCGCAGTCCATCTGCTGCATTGGAGGCTTCGCCAATCACCCGAAAACCTGATCGCTGTTGGAGCGCGGTTCGCATTCCAACACGAGTTAAATCGTGGTCTTCTATCAGCGCAATTCGAATGTCGTTCATTAGAGTTAACTTCCACCCATTTGCATAAGGATACTTACCCAAAGACTGCCCTGAATTCTGCCATCTGCATCACTGTGGTAACCAGTTACTTCAAAAGTTTAAAGATGCCCTAGTTCTGAAGCTCCGATTACGCAGACACGTTTGATATCATGGTTAAGTACTTATCGGTACTCAATTGTAGCCGTTCATTCTCGCCTACCACACCCTTCTGGGTGAAGGAATTGAGAGCAAACTTCACAAGTCTGCTAGAGATTAACCGAAAGAGAGGCTGAATTCGTGATTTAGGGCAGAATCGTTGCCGTTAAGTCAACTAGTGTTGAATCTCGAACGATCGACCTCCTCAAAATCCAGGCCCATGAAATCCAGCGATTATCTGGATGATGATGCTTTGATGATCGTAGTTTGGGACACTCATCTCTTAGGAGAATCAGCGAGTTTATCGAGGCTAACCCATTGGTTAGAACCAGCGGATGCTCTTTTAACCTAGTGATATCCGGGAGAGTGCTATCTTCGAGACTTTCATATTTAGCGGGTAAACTCACATCCACCCTAGGAGATAAACCCAGTGAATTTTGAATTATTCTCTAGTTTTTTGAGCAGTAACTGGGAATGCCTGAAATAATGGTGCTTGACATCCTCCGCAACGCGAATGCGTCGCAGCCCACACGGTACTAACCAATATAGTGGCAGCCAAGACGGTAGTGATGGATGCAGGGGTGATCGATGCAGTGGTAACAGATATACGTGAGATGCCATGGATGGGAATCTCAAGTTGCTCATGGCAGGGGCAAGTGCGGTTAATCGCATGGCAATTTGCCAAGCTTGGCAATTGGCGGGGATGCGAGTACCGATCGTTGAAGTAGAGAGTCAGGCGATCGCGATCGCGACCTTAGAAAATGAGCCGTTTGATTGCTTAGTGATTGATGAACAATTACTCGATGGATCCGGTCAATTACTTTTAGATATGATCCAACTCAAACGGCTTGCCGTTGGGATCGTGATGCTGATGCACGAGGCTAACCAAGAGACAGCCTGGAAACTCCTGGGACGGGGAGCCGGAGATTATCTAGTGCAGTCTGAGATGACCCCCACAACCCTCTGTCATCGAGTCTGGAATGCGGTAAGACTGCATCGAATGGCGGGACATGTGCAAGGGATGCACCATCAAGTCCAAAAAATTTTGGCTGAAAATGAACGGTTAGCTCAGTCCGCTCAAGAAGCTGAGAAAATTCGCAATCGGGTGGTCTTGACCTTAGGCCGTAATCAGCAACAACTGCGAACACTGCAGCAGTTGACCGATCTGTTAAATCAACGGTTAACGAACCTGCCAGGGCTATTGCAAGCCATGATTGATGCTGTATGTGAAGCGATTTCCGATACGCAATTTGGTCTGATTGTTCTGCAAAACGCCCAAACTCAGGATCTGGAACTGACGGCAACCGTTGGACTGCATCGTAGTGATTTTCTTCAAGAAACGTTTTCGTTGAAAAAAGGCCCACTAAGTCAAGTCTTTTTGACGGGGGAATCCCTATTGCTGCGAACCCACAAGCGCGATCGTCGAATGCCCGCGATCGATGTGCAGACGCCCTTGGAGTACACGCCCGCCGCCCTATGTACAGTCGCGATCGCATCGGCTCAAGCGGGGCGATTGGGGGTTTTGGCCGTCGGCAACTGGGAAAATCCCCAAGCCTTTGATGATGATGATTTACGGCTGTTGATCGCCTTTGGGGAGCAAGCCGCGATCGCCCTGAACAATGCGCAGTTGATCAACGCGTTGGAAGAGCGAGAAGAACGCCTCGCCCTGCAAAACACGGTGCTGTACGAACAAAATCAAGAACTGGAAAACCAGCGGCAACAGATTCAGATGCAAAACTTGCGGCTGCTGGAAGCGGCGCAAATTAAGTCTCAATTTTTGGCTACGATGTCCCACGAATTACGGACTCCCATGAATGCCATCATTGGGTTCTCTCAGCTACTGCTGCGGCAACAGCAACAAATTTCGCCGCAGCAAGCGGACATGGTGAGTCGTATTCTGAACAATGGTAAGCATCTTTTGGCCTTAATCAATGACATTTTAGATCTGTCACGAATTGAAGCGGGTCGCTTAGAACTGAAACTAGAGGCTTTCAACTTGCCCGAATTGCTCCAGTCTACGATCGAAGAATTACGATCTCTGGCGGATCAAAAGCAATTGAATCTACAGATTAACACCCGCTTACTGGAGCCTGTGGTGGTCAATGATATGGCACGGGTACGCCAAGTGCTGGTCAATTTGCTATCCAATGCGATTAAGTTTACGGAAACGGGGGGGGTTGTGGTTGAAGTGCAAGATCTCCATCTCGATCGGCTAAGAATTACTGTGCAGGACACCGGAATTGGCATTGCAGCAGAAAATATTCCCCACATTTTTGAAGAATTTCGGCAGATTGATCAAACAGTGACCCGTCGCCATGCTGGAACGGGATTGGGGTTAGCGATTACAAAATGGCTGGTGAAAATGATGGGGGGGCAAATTAACGTGACTAGCCAATTGGGGCAAGGCTCTACCTTCCAGGTTGAAATTCCTCGGGAGGTTGTCATTCGGCCTCCTGCCAAGCTGCAACCGCTGATGCAAGGCACAGATTTCTAGCAATGGTTCCCTTGCAAGGGGTAGATCCCATCGGAACTAGGCAATGCGTTCGGCAATGCGGAATTTAGCCGATCGCGATCGACTATTCCCCCGGATTTCCTCCTCGGTAGGTAAAATTGGTTTTTTCGTAATGACCTTCAGTAACTCCGATTCCCGCATCCGGTGCTTGACGATGCGATCCTCCAAGCTGTGAAAGCTAATAATGGCCAGTCGTCCACCCGGTTTGAGCCAGAGCGGAGCTTGGGCAATGAAGGTTTCCAGCACTTCTAACTCTCGATTGACTGCGATGCGTAAGGCTTGAAACACGCGGGTTGCTGGGTGAATTCGACCATGGCGATATTTGCCGGGAACGCATTGGGCAATGGCCTCCGCTAATCCCGTCGTGGTCTCAAAGGGGCGGCGTTCGACAATTTGTCGCGCAATGCGCCGAGACAGCCGTTCTTCGCCATAGGTGTAAAAGATATCGGCCAGTTCCTTTTCATCCCAGAAGTTAATAATCTCCGCCGCAGTTAATTCCTGCTGTTGATCCATTCGCATGTCTAAGGGGGCGCTGTGGCGGAAACTAAAGCCCCGATCGGCAATGTCAAACTGGGCAGAACTGACTCCGAGATCCGCTAAGATGCCGTCAAATTTCAGATCCCCAGGATTAAACGCAGCAAAATTAACGTGATGGAAGGTCACTTGGTCACGGAAATCGGCTAAGGTCGCTTGGGCTGCCGCGATCGCCATGGCATCTTGATCTAAAGCCACAAGTTCCACCTGGGGAGCGGCTTGTAGAATCAGCCGACTGTGACCACCCCCGCCGACCGTCGCATCCAAATAGCGTCCTCCCGATTGCTGCACTTGCAGCCCGTCGATGACCTCTTGGTAGAGCACGGAAATATGGACAAATTCCGGGCGATCGGCGGTGCTACCAACCTCGCTGCAATCAGTTTCAATCGGCGGTTTCAGCTCGATCGAGGGTTCCAGCGGTGAGGAAGGTTGGGAAATATCTTGGGAGGGGTGGGTCACAGGTTGAATTGGAGTTGCTAGCGGATGGGCAAAAGCATGCGCAAAACTGCTGTTCTATTGTCCTCAACTTTGGCTCAGCCTGGGCAGTTTTCTAGAAAATGTTGAATCCACGCGCTGCTGTCTGGGTTCGAGCTGCTGTGGAATTCCGCCAATGACTAATGACCCGCAAAATCAACTAACCTACAGAACAATCGTGAAAAATATTTTTTCCACAACACATAAACTTCTGTAACTGTAATAGCGTTAAAACGTTAACGCTTTGCAAGAGTTGCTGGAAAAAATCGGTGATCTAGATTACAAAACCTTTACAAACCAAGGGTTTCGCACAAAAGCGTTACATCCCGGTGATAGTCTAGCTTTTGTATTTATTGTGAAAACGCAAGATAGCAAGAGGCGGAAATGACCGGGGCAAACGATATTCCATATCTGTTACGCGCTGCGAAGGGAGAAGTGCTGGCTCGTCCGCCCGTTTGGATGATGCGTCAGGCAGGTCGGTACATGAAGGTCTACCGGGATCTGCGCGATAAATATCCATCCTTCCGGGAACGCTCTGAAAATCCCGATCTGTCGATCGAGATTTCCCTGCAACCTTGGCGTGCCTTTCGTCCCGATGGCGTCATCATGTTCTCCGATATCCTGACCCCATTACCGGGCATGGGGATCAACTTCGACATCATCGAAAGCCGGGGGCCGATTATCGATCCGCCGATTCGCACCATGGAACAGGTCAAACAACTGCGCCTGCTCAATCCGGAAGAGTCGCTGCCCTTTGTCAAAACTGTTCTGCAATCCCTACGCCAGGAAGTGGGTAACCAAGCAGCGGTTTTGGGCTTTGTGGGTGCGCCTTGGACTTTGGCTGCCTATGCTGTGGAAGGGAAGAGCTCTAAAGATTACGCCGTGATTAAGCGCATGGCTTTCTGTGAGCCGGAAACCTTGCATGCGCTGCTGTCTCTGTTAGCGGATTCGATCGCGGAATACGTGCGCTACCAGATTGACAGTGGGGCGCAACTGGTGCAAATGTTTGATTCCTGGGCCGGACACCTCAGCCCGATCGACTATGATACCTTCGCCCTGCCCTATCAGCAGCGGGTCTTCCAGCAAGTCAAACAAACCCACCCCGATACGCCCTTAGTGCTTTACATCAGTGGTAGCGCGGGTGTTCTGGAGCGCATGGGGCAATCTGGCTGTAACTTTGTCAGCGTAGACTGGACAGTGGATATGGCCGATGCCCGTCATCGTCTAGGCCATAACATTGGAGTTCAAGGCAACGTTGATCCGGGGGTTCTGTTCGGGTCTAAGGAAATTATTCGCGATCGCATTTTAGATACCGTTCGCAAAGCCGGAAACCGGAAGCACATTCTGAACCTAGGGCATGGTATTCTACCCGGTACTCCAGAAGAAAATGCTGCCTTTTTCTTTGAAACCGCCAAGCAACTAGATCAGTTGATGGCAACTGCCTAAGGGGTATAGGGTACGGCGTGACCCTGTACTATCCATTCCGTACCCACCCACATCCATGACCCATAAGCGTATTTTTGTGACTGGTGCCAGTGGCTGTATTGGTCACTATATGGTGGATCAGTTGATTCGTCAGACGGAGCACGAGCTATTTTTGCTGGTTAGAAATCCTGACAAGCTCAAGTTTGACTACAATGCCCGTCCTGGAATCAAGCTGCTGGTCGGGGATATGAAGGAGATCGATCGGTTTTCGGCACTCCTGCAAACGATCGATTGTGCAATTTTGGCAGCCACGTCTTGGGGTGGTTTTGAAGAAGTTTATGCCGTCAATGTCACTAAGACGCTGGAACTACTCAATCACCTTAATCCAGCGGTCTGTCAACAGATTATCTATTTTTCCACGGCCAGTATTCTCAATCAGCAAAACCAGCCGTTACCTGAAGCGGGACAGTTTGGTACAGATTACATTCGATCGAAATATCTCTGTCACCAAGAGTTGCAAAATTCTCCTTGGCAGGACAAGATTACTACGGTCTACCCCACGCTAGTTTTTGGCGGGGACGATCGCTTTCCAAAATCCCACCTGTCTTCTGGATTAAAAGATGTTGTCAAGTGGATTAAGCTGATTCGCTTTTTCCGAGCCGATGGCAGTTTTCACTTTATCCATAGTCGGGATATTGCCCAGGTCGTTTGCCATTTGGTTGATCATCCACCTGCATTGGGAGAACGGCGCGATTTTGTGTTGGGTAACGATCGCCACTCCGTCGATCGGGTCATTGCCGAAGTGTGTGCTTATTTAAAGGTTCCTATTTACTTTCGTATTCCACTCTATACTTGGCTAGCGGATCTGATCATATTTCTCTTTCGGATTCAAATGGCTGATTGGGATCGTTTCTCTTTGCGCTATCGCCACTTTACCCACCAATATGTTGTGAACCCCCAAACCTTTGGGCTGGTGCCCTACTGTTCTACCTTAGGGGATGTGTTGCGGATTACTGGAATTGCCAAACCGTTATAGGATTATCGGGGTTGGCTGGGTTGAGTGGATTGCCGAGTTTAATTATCATGACTGAGCCATAGCAAAAGAGCCGCTTCTACAAAAAAGGCGGCTCTTTCCAATGTCAATGTTTCCAATGTCAATGTGAGGTTCAAGCAATCTGAAAATCCAATCTAAGAATTGGTCGTTGTTTTAGATCAGCTTGATGCCACGGAATACTTTGAACAGGCTAATTGCTACAACAAATGCGCTACCCAACAGAGCGAAGTACAACACTACGCTACCCATGTCTTCTCTCCTCAATAAATTCTCGCTGTTAGCAATATACACCGATTTTGGCACTGATTTTGGCACTGATTTTGCCGTCAATTATTGGTGTCAATGCTTGGGAACCGATGGAATGGCAAACCTCTCCTAAGAAAGGGATGGGGCATGGCAGAATAGATAGTCTGAGTAATTCTGAGTTGGATTGATTTTTGTTCTTCTGCCATCGTAATGACTATGCCATCTGTAATTCCTGTCGAGTTGCCACAAAATCCCTATGAAATCGCGATCGAAGCAGGCTTGCTCGATCGCCTAGGCGCTTGGATGACGGATGAAAAGCTGAAAAAGATGGGCAGAAAGGCGTTGGTCGTTTCCAATCCCACGATTTTTAAACACTATGGGCAACGGGTGGTTGATTCACTCCAGTCAGCGGGATTTTCGGTGGGTCAAGTGATTCTCCCACCAGGAGAACGGTATAAAACGCCGTCGACGCTGCAAAAGATCTACGATGCGGCCTTAGAAAATCGCCTAGAGCGATCGTCGGTGATGGTGGCGCTGGGCGGCGGCGTGATTGGCGATATGACGGGCTTTGCGGCGGCGACTTGGTTGCGGGGCATCAACGTGGTGCAGGTTCCGACCAGCTTACTCGCCATGGTGGATGCGGCGATCGGTGGAAAAACGGGCGTCAATCATCCCAAGGGCAAAAATCTGATTGGGGCGTTCCATCAACCCCGCCTCGTGGCGATCGATCCGCAGGTGCTGAAAACATTGCCTGTGCGAGAGTTCCGGGCGGGTATGGCGGAAGTGATTAAGTATGGCGTGATTTGGGATGCGGAATTATTCCAAAAGCTAGAGGATGCTAAACGGCTAGATCAGGCTCGCTATGTGAGTGACGAGCTGCTCCAGGAGATTCTGGCGCGATCCTGTGGAGCCAAGGCCCATGTTGTCGCCAAGGATGAAAAAGAATCGGGACTGCGGGAAATTCTCAACTACGGTCACACGATCGGCCATGCGGTGGAAAGTTTGACGGGCTATCGACTGGTCAACCATGGGGAAGCGGTGGGCATTGGTATGGTTGCTGCTGGGGAAATTACGGTGGCGATGGGGTTGTGGACGCGGGAGGAGTGCGATCGGCAAAATGCCTTGATTGCCAAATGTGCCCTACCCACCCAGTTGCCGACGACCATGGACTTCGATGCCATTATTGCCTCCACTCAGAATGATAAGAAGGTGCAGGCAGGGCAGGTGCGGTTTGTCTTACCAGACACGATCGGGCATGTAAATGTGACTGATCAAGTGACGCCGGAGGTGATTAAGCAGGTTTTGCAAAAGATGTAATTCTGCGGTGAATTCGGGGTGTGGCTCGATCGTCGGGGCTGCTCCGCAGCGAAGATCGGGGAACTTCTCCCCGCGCCCCTGCAATGTCAGGGGACTCTACTCCCCCGACACCCCCCGAAAGTGTATTCTCCGTCCCAGGACAGGGGATCGGTGAGGGACACCTGTGTTGATCGAACTCATCTATCAAAATCAAGGGAGTATCACTAGACTGTGATACTCCCTTGATTTCTGGTATTTAATAGAAGTTTACCGGGAGGCAAGCTTACTGGTAATCTCCAGCCGTTTCAGACTGAAGATCCCAATCTATATCCCTCAGAAAACTTACTCAACGCCTTCAATGCGATCTTCTACTTCTTGGTAGAGTTCGCGTAGGCGATCGAGATTGTCCTCCGAGGTATCCCAGTAACCGCGCCCGTTGGCTTCCAGCAGTGTGGTCACCATCTTACGGAAGGAGTTGGGGTTAAGATCCATTAACCGCTTACACATCTCCTCATCCTTGATGAAGGTAGAGTTGGTGTCTTCGTAGATCCAGTTGTCCACCGCATCTGCCGTCGCTGACCAACCCATCGTGTTGACTAAGCGCTTCGACAACTCCCGCACCCCTTCGTAGCCGTGGGACAACATGCCCTCGTACCACTTGGGATTCAGCAGCTTCGTCCGCGAATCCAAGCGAACCGTTTCCGATAGCGTCCGGATTTGAGCATTGGCTGTTGTGGTATCCGCCATAAAGGAGGCTGGAGCCTTGCCGTCATCCCGCAGCCGCGCCACGATCTTAGTCGGGTCAGAATCGTAGTAGTGGGACACATCCGTCAAGGAAATTTCCGAGGAATCCAGGTTTTGGAAGGTCACATCGGCAGTCTTCAGCGCCGCCCGGAAGACTTGCTCATTCTGCGCCATCACCCCAGGGTTGTCCGCTGAGAAGGCAAAGCCCTTGCGGGAGAGGTACATGTTTTGCAGTTCCTCTTCGTTTTCCCAGGTGCCATTCTCCACGGCTAGGTTGATGTTAGAGGAGTAGGAACCAGAAGCATTGGAAAAGACGCGGGTCGCGGCTTCCCGGATATTCACGCCCAGTTCTTCCGCCTGTTGCAAGGCATGTTTGCGAACGAAGTTCATTTCCAGGGGCTCATCCGCTTCCGCTGCCATTTTGACTGCTTTGTCCAACAGCGCCATCTGGTTGATAAACAAGTCGCGGAAAACGCCGGAACAGTTGACCACTACATCAATCCGAGGACGACCGAGTTCATTCAGCGGAATCAACTCCAACTTGTTGACACGACCAAAGGAGTCGGGAATCGGTTTCGCACCCACCATCCAGAGGATTTGTGCCAGGGATTCCCCATAGGTCTTGATGTTGTCCGTTCCCCAGAGGACGCAGGCGATCGTTTCCGGGTAGGCACCATCATTTTCAGTTTTCTGCCGATCGAGCAGGCGATCGACCACGACTTTTGCAGATTTAACTGCTGCTGCGGTGGGAATTGACTGCGGATCAAGGGCGTGGATATTTTTACCCGTCGGCAGCACATCCGGGTTGCGGATCGGGTCACCGCCGGGGCCAGGATTGATGTATTCCCCATTCAGACCCGTTAGCAAGCCGCCTAGTTCGTTGTCGGCCACCACTTGCTTCAAGCAGAACTGCAAGAACTCAAACAGCGGCTTTAGCGCGTCGGGATCCACGTTGGTGTAACCCAAATCGTGGAGTGCCTGTACCCAAGGCTCTTTCTTCTGGGCTCCAAATCCTGCAAACAGATTGGAGAACATAGAGGTTTTGGAAACCCGCCCTTCTTCGTCCTGCTGGGAGCGCACCATGGCCGTGACGGCTGCACGGGTAGCCTGTTGAACGTCGTTGAGCAGTTGCACATCCGCCAACACACCCAGATCACTGTTTTTGAAGATCTCGTCAATGTTGCGGTAAACGCTATTGGCAATGACGCGGGGCAGGCTGAGGATTTCCTCCTCCTCCCGATCGAGGCTAGCAATGTTCACCAAGGTCGCGATCGCTTCTTCGGCAGTGGGAGGTTTGCCAATCACATGCAAGCCGCAGGGCAGTAGCCGCGACTCGATCTCCATAATCTTGATGTAGATCTTGCCAACGATGCCATCGCGATCGTCCTGAGTCAGTTCCGCCGCCGAGCCTTCCGGCAACACCACATCCTTATCCAGGTTACAGATGCGGGCCTTGTCCATAATCGTGTCTACGATCTGCACACCGCGCCCACTGTCCTTCATTGTTTGGTAGGAGCTGATCAACTCGCTCAGTTCCTTCAAGCCCTTGTAAAGCCCCGCATTTTCCGCCGGAGGGGTGAGGTAGGAAATCGTTTCCGCGTAGCTGCGGCGCTTGGCGATCGTGGCTTCTGAGGGATTGTTCGCCGCGTAGTAGTACAGGTTCGGAATAGAACCAATCAAGCTATCGGGATAGCAGGTGTCGGACATCCCCATCTGTTTCCCAGGCATGAATTCCAGGGATCCGTGGGTTCCGAAGTGCAGGACAGCATCGGCCTGCCACACCTTTTCCAGATAGGTGTAGTAAGCAGCAAACCCGTGGTGGGGACTAGCCGATCGGGAGAACAGCAGACGCATCGGGTCGCCTTCGTAGCCGAAGGTGGGCTGTACCCCGATGAAGATATTGCCAAACTGCTTACCAAATACCAGCAGATTTTGGCCATCGGTATTGAGATGACCGGGAGGGGGACCCCAGGATTCGTGCAGGCGTTCTTGGTAGGGTGTCAGGCGTTCGTACTCCTCGACCGACATGCGGTAGGCGATGTTCAGTTCGGGGCTGTTGTACTGGGCTTGAGCATCGTGCAGCACTTCCAGCATCAGGGCCTTGGAATCTTCGGGCACGCCCTCGATCGTGTAACCATCGGCTTTCAAGCCTTCCAGCACCTTGTAGATGGAGCCAAATACATCCAGGTAGGCCGCAGTTCCCACGTTGCCCTTATCCGGCGGGAAACTGAAGACCGTAATGGCTACCTTCTTGTCAGCCTTGGCTTTGCGGCGCAGGTTGGCCCACTTCAAGGCCCGTTGCGCGATCGCTTCTACCCGATCCTGCAGGGTAATCGCTTTACCCGTTGCGCCATCGCGACCGGACATGATGATCGGTTCGATCGCTCCATCCAGTTCCGGCAAGGCAATTTGCAAAGCCACCTGAATCGGGTGCAGCCCCAGCTCACTTTCCTGCCATTCCTCAGTGGTTTGGAACACCAGCGGCAAGGCCACCATGTAGGGACGGTTCAAGCGCTTGAGAGATTCCACGGCCTTGGGATGATCCTGTTTCGCAGGGCCACCCACGAGGGCAAATCCCGTGAGGGAAACGACCACATCGACGATCGCTTGATTCTGATCGATCGGGTCGTAGAAATAGGCATCGACAGGTTTGGAGAAGTCTAAGCCGCCCGCAAACACCGGAATCACCCGTGCACCCAGGGCTTCAAATTCCGACAATACAGACACGTAGTGGGCATCGTCTCCGGTCACGATGTGGGTTCGCTGGAGTACCAATCCCACCGTTGGGCAATCGCCCCGCCGTTGGGCGTCCGGCAAATCACTGCGGGAGGCGTACCAGTTGAAATATTCCTTGGCATCTTCGTACATCGTCGGGGCCAGGGGATGCCAAATGCCCATATCGGGATAGGTGACCGGCTCGCTGTATTCCAGGTTGGGGGAATCTTTAGTTGCACCAGCGATCGCCTTTTCGCCCTTGAAGACATAGCGATCGGCCAACATCAGAAGGAAGTTTTCCAAGTTGTCTTGGTTACCGCCCAACCAGTACTGGAAGCTCAGCATGAAGTTGCGAGCATCCTGGGCTTTTTCCACGGGCAGATATTTCAGGACCGTCGGCAAGGTGCGCAGCAGCTTCAACATGGCGTCTTGGAAGCCAGCACCAGACTTCTCTTTACGCTTCTTCATGAAGCTGGAAATGACGCTCTTGGACTGGCCAATCTGCGCCAGGGAGAAGCTGCCCATTTTATTGAGACGCATCACCTGTGGCATTGAAGGGAAAACCACAGAAACATCTAGATTGGCTTTAACCGGCTCCACAGCCTCGACAATCTTGTCTGCCAAATCTTCCAGGAAGATCAGTGAGGCAATAAAGACATTGGCGTCCGCAACGTCCCGTTTAAAATCTTCGTAGTTACTTGCATCCCGCAGTTCTTCGATCAAGTAGCCACTGATTTCAACGGCGATATCAGGGTTGCTGGCGTTAATCGATCGCACGGCTGCGGACAATGCGCTCTGGTACTGGGGTTCCAACACGACGTACACCACCTTGACCAAAGAGCGACCATTGAGGTCATCGGGTTGAATGTGGCGGACAGAAGGTTTGGTGTAAGTGAACATGCGGGTCAAGACTCCTTCGATGCGTGTTCTCCTCTGCTAGAACGACAGACCTAGCAGCGATCGAAAATTATGAGGAAAAATGCACAGTCAAAAATGGGTTACTACAAATCTACGGCAAGCTACAGAGAATTCACGGCAAGCTAGTAGAGATTCTGCCAGCACCCGGAAAATTGCTAGGGTTTACCCAAACAGATCAACTTAAATCGTGAAACTGATGGGAAAATTTGCAATTCTCGATTTTCATCTATAACAAATGGTTTTTACCAGAAAACCAGACCAGAACTGCGTTTCAGGCAGCAACTGACACAATTTGATATAAACTCTGTGATTGTCATTAATTTTTTTTAACAAAAATGAGAGTAATCACTCCAATAATATTTACAAAAGTTAAACATTCAGTCAACTACTCTCACAGTTAACTACTCTCAGCTCAATTGCAAGCAGCTACTAAAAGCCATCCCAAGGCAACTGCCCCAGGCAATGTAGCGAAATATCTGGAAAAACAAAGTATTGACAGTAAGTGTTGACAGTAAGTTGATTGTTGAAATCGAAGGCTCAGAAACGCCTTGGGGGAACCCACACCTTGATGAAGCACAATGAAGGCGGTAATCCCGCCTGAAAATTGACTGATTACAGCCTGCTAGCTTCACAAAAGTTCAAAAAAATCTTTTTTCCGTTGCCCAAATTCTAGTTTGTAAACTTTACTGGCGTGGCGGAGCTTGGGTATTTTGCTCGATCGGAAAGCTGACAAAAAACTTGCTGAGGTTGCCTGAGTAAGCTGTAGTGATGCCTAACAGGAATAAGCTCGCGATCAATGCCATGGCGGAGGATGGAGTCTTGAGGCCAGAATCCCGTACAAGTCGCGAAAGGGGATGACTTTGGTGGCGCAGAATTTTGACTGATGGTAGCTGCCAACGAAACGGATCCCTAACGTAATGCCCGCTACCGCTGACCACTAACCGAGCTCCACAATGGGGACAAACCTTAAGACCGCCGATCGCTAATCCTTCGCAGACGAGGGTCGATCCTTGGCAAACTGGGCAATGGGAATAGCTACGATCGAAAAACTCAGCGCTCATGAGTCAAACTCTGGCAAAGATTCGTAGAAACAAACGTTACTGTCATAACCTATTTTTAGGGAACTGTACCCTAAAAAATAATTTACCCAGGTAGACAGAATTCAATCCTCTAAAATCCTATGACTCTAGTCTAGCGATCTTCGGTTGTGCCTGGGTAGACGGAAGCATGAATAAATTTTGCGACTCAACTGGCTGCTCAAAACCTAGCCCTCTAGCCCAAAATGAAATGGCTAATCCCTCTTCATTCATAAGCTACCCCAAGCGACCTTAGCAAAAAAAGGAACGACCGATGCCGTTCCCTGAATAAAATGTTTTTCGATAACCCCAATGAGCGACCTGATGGAAAGTTTCCAGGAAATCAGGACTCAAAACTTAGTCGCACTCAGTATGTGAACTCAAAAACTCAACCTAGACCTTCAATCAAAATTTTTAAACCGAAGACCTAGGGTCGGGTTTGAATTAGGACATCGCCTGAATGATGATGTCGAAGTAGGGGGCAGCGGCAGAAGCGTCTGAGTCACTCAGTAAATCCAGCGCTGCAGCCTTCAGGCACTTAATCGCATCGGCCATACCTGGAACCGGAACTCCCAGGGAGTTGTACATTTCCCGGGCTCCCACCAAGCCGATCGATTCGATTGGCTCTTGGTTGCCTGCAATAACCCCATAGGTGACTAGCCTGAGATACCAGCCATAGTCTCGCAGGCACTGGGCCCGTTCGCGGCTGCCATAGGCGTTACCACCGGGGGAAATGTAGTCGGGATGAATCTTCCAAAGGTTTTTAGAAGCTTCGTCTACAATCTTTTTTTCATTTTCAGCGAGGATTTCAGCGATGCGGGTGCGCTGCTCGCCGGTTTTAAAAAACTCTGCTACGCCTTTGAGTTCACCGCTGGTTAGATACCGGAGTTCGTCGTCGGCTTTAAGGATGACTTGGCTAACTACGCTCATATCGATGGAGGTTTGATTTGCGGTCTTTCAGAATTCTCCTTGTAGTTTATCCAGTTTAGGGTGCATCCAAAATGGAAAAGGCATGATTTCTGGGAAATCGTTTACAAAAGTTCATTAATTTCATCCTTTGCGATCGGCTGGGAATTGCAGATATAGGAGCCAATCATTACCCCAAAATCCCCGAGAATCAAAGCGATCCGGTTACTCTGTCTCCCACTGATCGGTTTCTGCTTCACGGGTGATTTCTGAATTGGAGCGGCTGGCTACGAGGGCGATCGCAATGGCATCCATCACCCGGGCGACGGGAATAATTTCTAGGCCAGCGGAATTGTAGTTGCCCTTGGGCACGATCGCCCGCTTGAATCCTAGTTTGGCCGCTTCCTTTAAGCGCAGCTCCATCTGGGACACAGGCCGCACCTGTCCGCCTAACCCGACTTCCCCAATCAGTACTGTCTGCGGATCAACCGTGCGATCGCGAAAACTGGCGGCAACGGCAATCGCGACGCCTAGATCCGCCGCAGGTTCGCCTACACTTAGCCCTCCGGACGAAGCTACATAGGCATCCAGCTTAGACAGGGGAATACCGACGCGCTTTTCTAGCACGGCCAAAATTTGCAGCAGGCGGTTGTACTCAATCCCTGTGGTGGAACGGCGGGGCGAACTGTAACTGGTCGGAGCCACCAGTGCTTGCAATTCCACGACGATCGGTCGAGTGCCCTCACAGGCCACAATCGTGGCAGTGCCAGAAGAGGGTTCCTCCCGGTTGCCTAGGAACAATTCGGAGGGATTCAGGATTTCCTGCAAGCCTTGATCGACCATTTCAAACACACCGACTTCATGGGTCGCTCCGAAACGGTTTTTGACCGATCGTAGTAAGCGGTGGCTGGCAAAGCGATCGCCCTCAAAGTACAAAACCGTATCGACTAAATGTTCTAGGACTTTTGGTCCTGCGATCGCGCCCTCCTTGGTGACATGCCCCACGATGAAGAGCGTAATGCCTAAGCGCTTCGCCAACTGCATCAGCAAAGACGTACATTCCCTCACCTGGGCTACGGAACCGGGCGCAGAGGTGAGGGCGGCGTAGTACAGCGCTTGGATACTGTCAATCACTGCTACCCGAGGTCGCAAGGATTCCAATTCCGTCAAAATCGCATCTAGATCAATTTCGGGCAAGAGGTACAGGTCGCCTGTGGCAGTCGCTGCTCGATCGCCCGTGGGATTCACGACCTCGTCGGAAGGGGCTGTAATCTCTGGGATTTCTGTTTTCTTGGTGCGGGGTTGTTTGCTGCGGGTGGATTTAGGGATCGAGGAGTCTGAGGTACCCAATTGCGGAGTTTCCCGGCTTCGATCGCTGCTGGAATCCAGATCTAATTGCGACGAACTTACGACTCCAATGCCCAACCGCTGGGCTCTCAGCTTCACCTGCTGTCCCGATTCCTCCGCACAGACGTAGAGAATGCTGTGGGTTTGTGCTAAACGGTTGGCGGTTTGCAGCAGCAAGGTGGATTTGCCAATGCCCGGATCGCCCCCAATCAGCACCAGGGACCCCGGCACAATTCCTCCACCTAACACTCGATCTAGTTCACTATAGCCAGAGGCCAACCGGGCTTGGGGATGATCTTGAATTTGACTCAGGGTGAGGGAGGAAACGGGGCGAGGTTCGCTAGTGGAGTCGCGCGATCGTCGCCCCCGACTGAGTTGCAGCAGGGGACTTTGGCTGAGGCGAGGGTTACTGCTTGTAACCGATGAAGCTTGCTCCTCTAAAGCGTTCCAGGCATGACAAGCCGGACAGCGACCAAAATATTGGGGAAATTCTGCACCACATTGATTGCAAACAAAGAGCGATCGTGCCTTCGCCATGGAGTTGAGTGATGGGGCAAGGTGGAATAAAACAGCAGTTCTTTACAATTCCTAATCTTTACAATCCCTAAAAGTCTTAAGAAAGCCTGAAGCTTCGTAATAATCAGGATCTTAGGTTATCAAATCAAATACATGTTCTATTATTGTTAATCATAGAGTATGAAAACTTAACTCATTAAGGATTGCCTCTTTTAAGGAGCGTTACCCAAATTGGAAACTCATAAAGAAAAAATCCTAGTTGTGGATGACGAAGCTAGCATTCGTCGGATTTTAGAAACTCGCCTTTCCATGATTGGTTATGACGTGGTAACCGCTGCCGATGGAGAGGAAGCTCTGGACACCTTTCGCAATGCCGATCCAGACCTAGTCGTTTTGGATGTTATGATGCCCAAGCTGGATGGTTATGGAGTTTGCCAAGAGCTTCGCAAAGAATCCGATGTTCCTATTATTATGCTGACGGCGTTGGGTGACGTGGCCGATCGCATTACTGGACTGGAACTAGGGGCTGATGACTATGTCGTCAAACCCTTTTCCCCGAAGGAATTGGAAGCACGGATTCGATCTGTGCTGCGCCGGGTTGAGAAAAATTCTGCAACGGGAATTCCTAGCTCCGGTGTCATTCAAATCAACACTATTCGCATCGACACCAATAAGCGCCAAGTTTACAAAGGTGATGAGCGCATTCGGCTGACGGGCATGGAATTTAGCCTGTTGGAGCTATTGGTCAGCAAATCCGGTGATCCGTTCTCGCGGGCAGAAATTCTCCAAGAAGTTTGGGGCTATACCCCCGAGCGTCATGTCGATACCCGTGTGGTGGACGTACATATTTCCCGGCTACGGGCCAAGCTTGAGGATGATCCAAGCAATCCTGAGTTAATTCTCACTGCCAGGGGTACCGGTTATCTTTTCCAGCGCATTCTAGAACCCGGTGAAACCGAGTAATTCGATGAAATGTGTCTTCGTGAACTGATTTCCAGTGAACTGACTCTCAATGCCTGAAGGTTTGTGAAAAGGGAAAGATCCTTAGCTCTTTAGAACCTTACTGAACATAACAAATTCTGGCATAGCAAAAGCCTGCTAGAAATGCAGCAGGCTATGATGCTTCAAATGTGATGCTTCAAATATGCCTGGAATTAAATTACGGTTGTATGACTCGAAAATCTCGGGGTTGAGAATTCGAGCCTTTTTTGTCTGCGCAAAATCCTAAGTCCATGGTTTGTCTGGCCGCCAAGGTTTTTCCCCAGTCGGCGGGCTGCACTTGGTAGTTACCTAAACCCTGTGCCATAAAACTGCCATTCCAAGATTGGTTGATTGCAGCATCGGTCATGGTAAAGCGCAGAGCCCAGTTGGAAATGGATTGCTGCGTTGGATTGCTGACTTGGATACCTATGCAAAACCCTGTTTCCCAATCGGATTGTTTCTGCACTTGAACTTGCAATTGTGCTCCAGTACTGGGCGGGGTAGCAGGCAGATTGGGTGTGTTGCGGGGGTGATTTCTAGGGGATGGCGTTGGTAGGGGGACAAGCTGGGACGAGGGGATGGGGGTTGGCGATGCCGGAGCAGGCATGACCGGAGGATTATTCCCTACAGGCTGCATTGTGAGGGTCGGCAGTAGTGAACTCAGGAGTTTCTGTTTGTTAAGGTCGATCGTTTTCCAATCGTCGAGTAAGAGACCACCCGTGTCACCACTGTTGGGGTTAAGGCTCCAGTAGGCAAAACCGAGTCGATTTTTCTGAAGAAACTGCACCAGTTGCTGCTGCCAAATCCCTTCTTTGGATCGGTTATCTGTTTCTCTGCCACCAAATTCCCCGACCCAAATGGGGGCGATGCCTCGCTGGGCAATGTAGTAGAATCCTTGATTCCAGCGGGGTACTAAGTTTTTGGGGAAGCTTTTTTCTGCAAACCACGGTTGGGCAAAGACCCCAGGGCCATATTCGTGGGGAGAGTACACAACACGATTTGGTACTGAGAGTCTGACGGGGAAGCGATCGACGCCCTCCAAATTACCCCCCATCCAATGCTTCAGCTTCTGACCGGGAACGTTATTTTCGACGCCTTCTACAATAATGAGCCAATTGCGATTTACTTTCAGAATCGCATTGCCTGCCCGCTCGGCGGCCAGTCGCCAATCCGTGGCCCGATCGCCCGTTCCCCAACTAGCTTTCCCATGGGGCTCATTTTTTAAGTCCGCTCCGATGACATTCGGCTGATTTTTGTAGCGCTCCGCTAGCATCGTCCAAGTATTAATCCAATCCGCTTCCGTAAAGCCGTCACCGTACCAGAGTTCGGGAATGCGCTGGTCATTCAAGCGATGGCTATCTAACACGATGAATAGACCCTGACGGCCTGCTTCTTGCACCACGGCATCCATCACCTGTAAAGGTGTCTTGTGTCTCAAAGTGGCATTTCCGGGCAGATCAAAGTTCACGCTGGAGAAGGTTTGAGATTTTAAGCTGGCCAGGGAATAGGGCAAGCGAATCACGTTGTAACCCATTTGTTTGATTTGGGTAATGACATCAACGTAATCTCTTTCCCAGAGGCCATGGGGTGCATGGGTTTCTGTTTCGAGGCCAAACCAGTTGACGCCTCGCAGGAGAACGGTTCGCCCTTGGGCATCCAAAATTTCACTTTTACGGGTAGAGAGTGGAGCTTGCAATACCGTAGTTGTTTGGGCCTGGGCGACATTAGAAGCTTGACTTCCGATCGGCCATCCTAGGTGCAACCAGACTGACATGATGGTGGTGCAGAGAGCGAGGATTAGCATTCTGAGGCCGACAGCCGATAACCTCTTCCTGGAATGGTTGTAGGGCAATCTAACTGTGTGATCGGGATTTGAGCTAGTCAAGAATCGAACACCGGGTTTAGGAGACATATTTGCCATGGGTCACAGGAGAAAGGGGTTGCAAACTGGGGGAGAAATCACCTGACTAATCGATTAGATACAAAGGGGCTACGCTGCCGTCGGGATTCTATGACGTCATGATTGGGGGTAGAAAGTTCCACGATCGGCCAAAATTATGAACTTGCTTCTGGGCAAGCAAGGCTATGAACATGTAGTGAAAATGCATTCATTGTCTGGGCTTTACCTTGGCCTCTGATATTCAAAAAGATGGGTCTGACCCTGTATTTCTGACTAAATAAATCCTGCTACATTGCTAAAATCCCCAATCTTAGGGGCCTAGATACCAGATACAGTTCTGAAAGTCCTGTAAAGTCCTGGGAAATCGCTGATATGAAATGCTTTCAACCTAATTCATCAGTATTGTTAAGTGAGTGTAATCCGGGAATTTACATAAACTTGTCTATGTTGGAAGGATTCTTCATCGGATTTACAACATATACCTAGGCATTAGCCCTTAATCTGGTATCAAAGGTTAAGCGTCATTCCAACAGGATTCTGGGCTGAAATGTTCTGACTTGGACGTTGTTCTTAGGGTGTTCATCGGAAGCGCTTTTCTCTTAACAGTTTGTCTCCACCTTGCTAGATACCTAGATACTCAGAGTTACCCATTATGTCTAGAACTTTCTTCGGCAACATCCTAGTTCCTGCTGTTTTGCTGTCTGGTGCAAGTGTTGCGTTCATGTCTGTTTCTCCAGCTATCTCCAGCACTGAGTCCGTTGAGGTAACCTCTAAAAGCGCTCCTTTGATGGGTTCCCTGACGCTCCCTGAGATCCAAAATTCTGCTGCTTCCTATGCAGGTTTAGCAAGTGTAGCCATGGTAGGGCTGGGAATCTCAGGTTTAGCGGTTAGTGGCTGGCGTAAATCTGCTCGTAAAGTGAACTTGATGGAGCAGAAATTGCAGACTTTACAAACAAATTTAGAAGTACGCGATCGCCAATTGCAGCAATCCCTTCTCTCAGATACGCACCTGTTAAAGTCTGGTTTAGACTTTTTCTTGGAAGATGATGCCGCATCAGTGGCTCCGTCAGCAGGAACCCCAGCGCTTCCAGTTGCCAAATCTGGTAATTCAGCAGCAACTGTGACCTCCGCTCGATCGTTTGCTGTAGCGGATGCTGAGGTTGATCTGACACCCATCAAGATGCCGCCAGTCAATGTTCATGCTGCGGTATCGCCTCTGCATGCTGCCCAAGGTTTCCTGAGCTTTGCTCGAGTTGGCTACGGGGCATCCCACATAGCGGCTGTTGAGCCTCAAACCCTGACTGCACAACCAGAAGAAGCAGTGACTCAAATTCAAGATCTGCAACTGCAATTACAACAATTGGTTGCTCAACTTGAAGTCCTGCAAAGCAATTTACAACCGATCGAGAAATCCAATGCAGGTAAGTTTGAAGTGGCTGCAATGCCAGAAAACAAGTCTGTCTCGGTTATGCCTCAACGGACGCAGACCTTAGAACACAACTGGGTGATGCAACGCGCTGTTTAGATTACCAGCCTTGTGATCTAAATGATTGAGTTAAAGAGTTGGTTGAAAATTTGAGTTGTCCATAGGTCGCAATTTCACGATTGCGGCTTTTTTATGGGCGTGGGCTTCTTTATATAGCTGTAGCTAAGATTGTTAGGACAATCATATTTTTACTCGCCAGACTTCCGTCCCCCCCTAAATTCCCCTATGTCTTGCGGAGAGGCTACGCCAAGAAAAAGGGGGACTTTGAAAGAATTTGGCCGAATTCCCCCCTTTTTTCTAGCGTCAGCGGCGCATAGCGCGGGGGCTAAGGAAGATTACATCAAGACAGTGCAATCTCCCTTTATCTCCGATTTTTCGACTAGCCGGTGCTGAACGGTCTAAATTCCTAACCGTTGATAGACTTGGTCAAGATTTTTTAAGTGATGCTTCGCATCAAAACAGTCGGCAATTTCTTCAGGGGACAACGCTGCCTTAACTTGCTCATTAGCTTCAATCTTGGCTCGGAAATTCCCCCCTTCCACATTCCATTCCGTGTGGGCACAACCTTGAACGATTGCGTAGGCGTCTTCCCGTTTTATCCCTTTGCCCACCAGCGCTAGCAGTACCCGTTGACTAAAGACGACACCGCCGTAAAGATTCATATTACGAGTCATGTTGTCTGGGTAGACCAGCAAGTGCTTCACTAGATCTGTGATTTCAGCCAGCATAAAGTGCGTCAGGATGCAAGCATCGGGAAAGGCCACCCGTTCAACGGAACTGTGGGAAATATCCCGCTCATGCCAGAGGGCCACATTTTCCAACGCAGCCACCGCATAGCCACGAACTAACCGTGCCATTCCTGTTAAGCGCTCCGATCGAATCGGATTACGCTTGTGAGGCATGGCTGAGGATCCTTTTTGCCCTTTGGAGAAAAATTCCTCTACTTCCAAAACATCTGTGCGCTGTAGATTGCGAATTTCCACCGCAAAGCGTTCGATCGATGCCGTGACCAAGGCCAGCCCATTCATAAACTCAGCATGGCGATCGCGGGAAATCACTTGAGTCGAAGCCGCATCCGGCTCTAAGCCCAGCTTCTGACAGGCCAGTTCTTCAATTTTGGGATCGATGTTGGCATAGGTGCCGACTGCGCCGGAAATTTGACCTACAGCGATCGATTTTTTGATGGCACAGAGGCGATCGCGATTGCGCAACATTTCTGCCAGCCAGCCAGCTAGCTTAAAGCCAAAGGTCATGGGTTCCGCATGGATGCCGTGGGAGCGGCCAATCATCACCGTATCGCGGTGTTGCTGCGCTTGATAGCGGATTGCTTGGATGCATTCTTCCAGCTTTTGCATAATCAGATCCAAGCTGGCGACGATCTGTAAAGCTAGAGCTGTGTCCAGCATGTCAGAACTTGTCATGCCTAGGTGAATATAACGACCAGCATCGCCCACGTACTCATTGACATTGGTTAAGAAGGCGATGACATCGTGCTTGACTTCCTTCTCAATCTCCAGAACGCGGTTGATATCAAACTTTGCCTTGGCCTTGATCTCGTCTACCGCATCTTGAGGAATGTAACCCAATTCAGCTTGGGCTTCGCAGACTGCGATTTCCACTTGCAACCAGGTTTGTAGCTTATATTCGTCACTCCAGATTGCGCCCATTTCGGGCAGTGTATAACGCTCGATCAAGGTCCTGTCTCAGAAATACAACCGTCACATTGTAAGGCAATGGGTGCCCGAAATTTGTCCGAGGTTGTATCCAACCTGCCCACTCACTGCAAAGGGGATAACTGTAATCTGCTCAATAAGCTCCACGATCGCTCACAAAGTTTCGGCTTCTTCCAGATCTGCGTCCTGCCAGATAGATGCTCATCAGATGCATACTTAACGGCACTGTTTACAGCTAACTATTGCGCTTCCACTTGGAAACGGTATTTATAGCCTTTGAAATTGGAATCCAGAATAATTTGATAATCACCCCCGATCGTCAGTTTCTGCGACCAAGCGGTTTGTTGATCTTCCATCCCCGTAATAAATTTACCATTCGGATCCGAAACGGCTGGGAGGGGGCCTTTCTGGCTGGTAATGGTTAGGGTTTGTCCTTGAGCCAGTTGAAACCGATAGATATGGCTTCCAGATCCGATAAATTCATCACTAATTTCTGCGCGGGTACTCCCCTTGGCAAAACTGACTCGCTCAGTTTTCTCATTGCAACCACTTTGCACTACAGACTTCGAGATCCAACCCTTAGCTGGGGTAGAAATTCGGAACCAGTTATTTTTTTCTTCTACCACAGTAAGAAAAGTCCCATTCTTCAACTGGCCTACGATCGTGCTTGAGGCGTCAGTATTAGGTTGCGATCGTAGATTGCTAGGCGGATTGGGATCGTCCACCTTGGCCATGGTGACTTTACACTTTTCAAGCTGGCGAATGGTGGCCTCTGTCGATCTAGGTGGCACCGAAGACGGCAGCACAGTGGGATTTGCTGTGGAATCGGGAGCCAAAGTGCCTGTACTCGCACTGGCAGAGGGGGATGGAGACAAGTTAGGAGAAATAGAACCATCGCGATTCGCTGGTGCAGATTGCAGCGATGTTGGATTGGGTGTTGACGAAGGTTCGGGTTTGGGTTGAACCAACGCTAATGTGCCTACAGTTACTGCTGCAATCCCCGTTAGCCCCGCAGCAACTAAGGTAGATTTAGATGCCATATTTCAGCCTTCCTAAAAACGATCAATTGAAGAGCTCTATCGCTATGGTAGGGAGGATATTGTCTTCCGAACCTTGAGACGACATGAAGTTTTGCCCTTTACTTGATCCTTCACACTGAGGCAGCTCAATCTCGCAAGTTACGATAGAGAGATTTAACGATCCTGCGACCCTAGTTACGGGTTAATGTCCGAACGAGTTATGGGTTGTTGTTCGATCGCCTGTTTCACGAGAGGAGCCATTTTGGAGCGCCAATAGCGAATATCCGGCAAGTCGTTCATCATGGACAACACCATTTGAGGTCGTCGTTTCGCGATCGCAACCTCGGCTTTGCTGTAAGCATCCTCCGCTTGTTTCCACTTCACAGTCATACTTCCCATCAAGTTTTCTGCTTGAGTGTAAGCGGGATCCTCTACAGGGACTTGGCGGAGGCGGTTGACGGCTCCCGCAAGGTTGCCGGCGTGCCATTGCTCTTGGGCTTCCACGATGAGTTGACGGCTGGAAGACGAGCTAGATAATTCTGAGCGTTTACTTGATGTATCACAGGTTGTCACCGTCAAGTTCCGGTAAACCCAACCCGGCATGGGTGAATTAATTTTTAACCAACCATCTCGCTCGTCCACTACAACTAAATTGACCCCATTTTTGACGGTTCCCACAATATTGCTGGGCCCAACGGCAGGGGTCGATCGCACATTCAACAATGGCTGAGGATCAGCTGCTAAGGTCTGACAATCGCTGAGTTTTCCCAGTTGGACAGGGGAGGCGTTTCTAGGATCAAAGGATTGGGATGGCTTCGGACGTAGAGTCGCATAGCCAACTCCCAACATTGTTACGCCTGCTGTAAACCACATCCCAACAATCAATGGCAGTTGCAATTTCATGTTCACCCTGTCCTAACTGTGACGAATTCATACTGTGACGAATCCATTCGAACTAGCCTGTGAGCAATCTATTCGAACCAATCAACCCACCGAGCTGTTCCAATGCACTAGAAAACTGTGCTCAGTATGCCCAAAGTTATCGGAAAACTCGAACCTAGAAACCGCCTATTTCCTCACGCAATCGCTAAGAAAGTTCGGTACCTCTACGGAAGGAGAGAAAATAATGTCGCCAATTTATCCGCTAGCTACCTGTCAGAAAATCAGGTTCCTAATTTGGCGTAGACAATTAGTGTCGAGAAAGCCTAAGCGTTGAGAAAAGGTCGAGTGAAAAATCAGGTATCAGCCGTTGTTTAAACGGGTTTTGTAAACATATGTTTCGATATTGACGTCAAAACGGTATTCTGTCTTGACAGCTTCCTGTACAATCGATAGGGTAATATTCATACCCGGGTAAAACGATTTGAAGTTATATGCAAGATAAGCAGAAAGTTACGTTATATCTCCCCTCTGACCTGCATCGCCAACTCAAAATCCGTGCTGCTGTCGATGCTGAACCCATGTCTTCCCTGGCAGAAAAAGCGATTTGTTTTTACCTGACCCACCCTGAGGTGGTGGAATCGGTGGAAGCAGTTCAAGGTCAGACTCATCGTGTGTACGCTTGCCCAGAGTGTCAATCGTCTTTGGTCATGCGGGAAGGGGAAATGGTGACTCTAGGGCAACAGCCTGGAGCTGTTCAGGAGACTGCGCTTTCACTTGATGCAGTTACAAGTGCCGAACTTGTTTCAGGTCAGAGTGAAGAGGCGTTGGTACCCTGTTAGTGCGGAGGATTCGACAGCCTCGGCTTTGTTGAATCCTTCCAAGGTCTAGTCTGGGTTGCTTTGTTCATTGCATTCTCTGCAACATCCCTAACTTTGTGGTGGATCGTCTATGCAAGAAGAACTCAGTGTTCTCATCCAAGCTCAATACCCGCTCATCTATCTTGTAACTTCCGAAGAGGAACGAGCGGAGCAAGCAATTTCAGAGATTGCTCAGAATAAGTTGGAGCGAACAGTTTATAGCTGGACGTTAACCCAAGGGATGGTTCAGTATGGACGTGCAGGTCAACCGCCTCAACCAGGTACCATTCCCCCCCAGCAGGCGATCGCAAGTGCAATTCGCCAATCCGACCCTTCTATTTTCATCTTTAAAGATCTCCACCCCTTTCTCCATGACGGTACGGGTAGTGCAGAGGTTGTCCGTTGGATTCGGGATGCAATTGCAGCCTTTAAAGGAACCCAGAAGACCATCATTCTCATGTCTCCGGTACAGCAGGTGCCGATCGAGCTAGAAAAAGAAGTCGTGGTCATCGATTTTGCTCTTCCCTCCATGGCAGAGTTAAATGATGTTCTCTCAAGGCAATTGGTCTCCCCTCGCGATCGACGGCTCTCCACCGAAAGTCGGGAAAAGCTACTGAAAGCAGCATTGGGGCTGACCCGAGACGAAGCTGAAAAGGTTTACCGTAAGGCTTATGTCACAGCGGGTCGAATGACTGAAGAAGAGGTTGACATTGTTCTGTCTGAGAAAAAGCAACTGATTCGTCGTAATGGCATCCTTGAATATATTGAGGAAGATGAAACGATTAGCGCGGTGGGTGGCTTAGAAGAGTTGAAGCATTGGCTGAAGCAACGCTCCAATGCTTTTACTGAGCGAGCTAGAGAATATGGTTTACCCCAGCCCAAAGGGATGCTGATTTTGGGAGTTCCAGGTTGCGGAAAATCCCTCATTGCGAAAACGACGTCCAAGCTATGGGGATTACCCTTGTTGCGTCTTGATATGGGACGGGTTTATGACGGTTCGACGGTGGGTAAGTCTGAAGCTAACCTGCGCAGTGCCCTGAAAACTGCGGAATCGATTTCGCCAGCCATTCTATTTATCGATGAATTAGATAAAGCCTTTGGAGGGGCGGGCGGATCTGCTGATTCCGATGGGGGTACCTCTAGCCGGATTTTTGGCTCCTTTTTAACTTGGATGCAGGAAAAGACTTCTCCGGTTTTTGTGATGGCCACTGCCAACCGAGTCGAACGGCTGCCCGGTGAGTTTCTCCGCAAGGGCCGCTTTGATGAAATCTTCTTTGTTGACTTGCCCAATGCGGACGAACGGCAGGATATTTTTCGAATTCATCTCCTTAAACGTCGCCGAGACATCGATCGCTTTGATCTAGAACAACTCGCGAATGTGTGCGAAGGGTTCTCCGGCGCTGAGATTGAACAAGCTTTGATTGCTGCTATGTATGAAGCTTTTGCTCAGGATCGAGAGTTTACTCAGTTGGACATCATTGCGGCCTGTCGCGCTACGATGCCGCTGTCCAAGACGATGACTGAGCAAGTGACTGCGCTTCGGGACTGGGCTAGACAGCGTGCCCGTCCGGCAGCAGCCTCCATCGCGGAATACCAGCGATTGGAGTTCTAAAAGCTTTCTCCTGGTTCCCAACAGGAGGGAGGCTAGTTCACAAGAGCTAGCATGTAACAAACAAAGCCACTAGCTACTTCCCAATAGCTAAATGCTTTTGACACTGTTCCTTTGACACTGTTGTCGTTGTTTGCAAATTTCCACGGAGGAAACTCTCATGTCTCACTTTAGCACTCTGCGCACCAAGATCACCGATGCTGAAATCCTGAAGAACTCTCTGCGCGACCTCGGCATCAACGTGAAGAGTGAAGCAGATGTTCGCGGATACAATGGTCAGCGGGTTCGGGCAGACATTGTGGCTGTTCTGGACGGTGAGTATGACCTTGGCTGGTCTCGGAATGCTGATGGCACCTTCGATCTGATTGCCGATCTTTGGGGTGTAGCCAAGAAGCACAACCAAACGGAACTGATCAATTCCATTAACCAGAAGTACGCTGTCAATAAGACCCTTGCGGAAGTTAAGCGGCCTGGTTTGAGCAATGCCAACGTTAAGTTGGTTCTGCAAAAATAGTTTCTCTGCGCGTTCCCAAGCTGACGGGTTAGCCAATGGTTAGCCCGTTTTCTCTGGCGGAGATGCCCGATCGGGTGTCTCCGCTGTACTTTGGGCGATGGAATGTTAGGGTTAAACAGTCAATGTAACGCCTACCCTTTTTGAGTTTGGGATAGTCATCATGCAACCATTAACTGAGGATCTCGTTGCCAGAATTAATCAGATTGTGCGGGACTGTGGTCAATCTGCTAAACACTTGGCGGCTCAAGGGTTTGAAATCTATCAAAAGGGGCCAGGAGATTATGTGACCGATGTCGATCGGGCTTTAGATGAGCAACTCACTCAAGCATTTGGTTGCCTTCTGCCAGAGGACAGTCTAGTCACTGAGGAAAATACAGCCTCTCTGCAAGGTTTTCATAATTTGACCCAACGAATCTGGTGCGTGGATCCCTTAGATGGAACCCAGGACTTTATGAATGGTGATCCAGACTATTCGGTGATGGTGGGAGCATTGCAAGGTGAACCCTTGGCTGGCTGGATTTATGCCCCAGAATACGACGTGCTGTATTTTGGGGGACCGGAACTGGGATTGTGGCAACGCAAAGGAGATCTCGAAAAGTATCCCTTGATGCCCCATCCCGTGCAACAAAGTCAGCGACTGATTATTGGCTATAAGGATTTACAGAATTATGGTGCGGCCATTCAAATCCAGTTACCCCAAGTTGAATTCTGGCAACGTCCTGGTAGTTTTGGACTGAAGGTTCTAGAAGTGCTTCAGGGACAGGCGGGTGCCTATGTCTACTTTAATCAGCGGGTTAAGGTTTGGGATACGGTTGCACCCATCGCGATCGCGCGGGCGGCTGGATTGCAATGTTGTGATTTATCTGGACAGTCGATCGGGTATGCGACTGACCAAATTCAGCCAGAGACTTTGGCACATCTGCAACCGATCGTGATTGGTTGGCCTCCAGTGGTAAACGGTTTGCTGCCTGCTTTGGCAGGGGCTGTTAATGCTAGCGTTTGATCCTAATGGCTCACCCGATCGGGTGGACTTAGGGGCAATGCAATTTTTATTTGGGATTCGGGGCACAATAAAGTCAGGAGCAGCCTGTATCGACTCATAACTGAGGATCCGTAAATTCTCAAGCATGGGATTGATAGGATGACTGCCATCCTAGATAAAGTTTGCTCAATGCAACACAGCCACGGTTTCCTCTGTTATGCAGAGACCCATTGGTTGTTTGTAGTGAGAAAATTAACTTTGATTCAGGCCCCACATCCGCTTTTTTCGCCCTGAACCGCTTCCATGCAAACCGAAGTTATCAGTGAATTGTTTCCCCTTCTCGCCGCTGCTAATCCGGAAACTTTGGATTGGTTGCTGTCTGTTGCTGTTGAGCATGAATATCCTTCAGGTCGCGCTGTCTTGATGGAAGATGCCTGGGGAAATGCCGTCTATTTTGTCCTGTCGGGATGGGTCAAGGTGCGGCGTCACTCGGGTACTGGAGAAGATGTTGCCACTTTAGCGATTCTAGGTAAAGGGGATTTCTTCGGAGAAATGGCCGTTTTGGATGAGTCCCCTCGATCGACGGATGTGATTGCACTCACTCCGGTTAAGCTCCTTAGTATTGCAGCGCAGCGGTTTATCCAAACTCTGTTTAAAGATCCACAATTGCATCATCGGATGTTGCAACTGATGGTGCGTCGGCTGCGCCAAACCAATCTTCGGTTCCAATTGCGGGATCAACCCCCTGCAATTAAGCTGATCCATACGCTGGTGGCACTGGCTGAAGCCTATGGGCAACCGTCGGGGACGGGAATGGAGATTTTTAATATTGCTGCTAAGGATTTAGCGGATGTTTCTGATATTAATGCCGATGAAGCGGCCAAAATTCTGGTGAAGCTGACGGAGAAGGGTTGGGTCAAAATTGATGCGGAACGGCATACGATGCATCTTCCCAATTTGAAGCAGTTGCACCAAGTTTTGCAAAAGGCTAATGGAGGCTAGGGGTAGATACGCTAAGGGGTAGGTGATTGGCGTGGAAGAAATCTTGCGGTTCTTCCTTAGAACGGTAGCCACGGAGGAAATCCCTGCGGCATGATGGATACATATATTCGTCTTGTCGGAGTGTTTTTCATGGGTCAAGAAGAACTCGTCTACACCTCAATGCCATGCTGTTGGGAAACGAAGGCCCA
Source organism: Alkalinema pantanalense CENA528 (assembly GCF_050753345.1). Taxonomy (NCBI): domain Bacteria; kingdom Bacillati; phylum Cyanobacteriota; class Cyanophyceae; order Leptolyngbyales; family Leptolyngbyaceae; genus Alkalinema; species Alkalinema pantanalense. The sequence goes on from NZ_JBLZFX010000004.1 coordinate 94,712, forward strand.
GGATCGAAATCCCGCAGACGAGTTTCCGATCGGAATGGTTTCGCCATTAAAGCTGCACTACCAAGTGGCGATGCCCCAGCCTGCCAATCACTTATTTGAGGTGACATTAAAGGTTACGGGGTGGGGGCAGGAGACTTTAGATGTGAAGATGCCTGTGTGGACTCCCGGTTCCTACTTGGTGCGGGAGTATTCTCGGCATATCCAAAATTTTGAGTCAGTAACGGACTTGGGCGAACAATTAGCGTTTCAAAAATTAGCTAAAAATCATTGGCGAGTTCAGACTCAATCTCAATCTTCGATCGTGATTCGTTACCGGGTTTATGCTAACGAGTTAACGGTTCGTACCAATCATCTCGATCGTACCCATGGATACTTTAATGGGGCAGCTACATTTTTCTATATTCCGGGTTATCAAACGCAGGCGATCGAAGTCACTATCGTGCCCCCCAGTCCGGATTGGCGAGTAGCAACGGCATTGCCTGCGATCGCAGAGAATATCTATCTGGCACGGGATTTTGACACGTTGGTTGATAGTCCCTTCGAAATTGGATTGCAGACACAATTTGACTTTGAAGTCTTGGGCAAACGTCACCAATGGGTGATTTGGGGCAAGGGAAACCTAAATCCTGAGCGATTAATTGCAGATACCCAAAAGATTATCGAAACAGAAGCCAAGATGTTTGGAGGGTTGCCCTACGATCGCTATGTGTTCCTTTTGCACCTCACCAAAGGCTATGGTGGCTTAGAACATAAGGATTGTTGTTCACTAATTTATGATCGTAATGGGTTTAGGAAGCAGAAGGATTATGAATCGTTTCTACAATTAGTGGCCCATGAATTTTTCCATCTTTGGAATGTCAAGCGCATTCGGCCTAAAGCATTGGAAAACTTTGATTATGATCAGGAAAATTACACGCCTTCCTTATGGTTTTGTGAAGGTGTTACTAGTTATTATGACACCCTATTGCCATTGCGTGCGGGCATTTATGGTGCCAAAACCTACCTCAAATATTTGAGTCAAGAGATTACCCGCTATCTCACAACGTTGGGACGATTTGTGCAACCGCTAAGTGAATCAGGGTTTGATGCCTGGATTAAACTGTACCGACCAGATTCGAATACGCCCAATTCTCAGATTTCTTATTACTTAAAGGGGGCAATGGTAACGCTGTTGCTAGATTTAGAAATTCGTAAACGCCATCATAATCAAAAATCTTTTGATGATGTGATGCGGATGATGTGGGAACGGTTTGGTAAAGATGAGGTGGGCTTTACACCACAGGATGCAAAATCGCTGATTGAGTCGGTGACGGGAGCTGATTTAACGGACTTGTTCGATCGCTATCTGCATGGACTAGATGAACTGGATTTTGGGGCTTATTTTCAAGACTTTGGCTTACAGTTAGAGTCTAATGTGGAGAAAGGACTCGCGCCAACTTGGGGGGCGCGGATCGTGACGGAGCAGAATCGGACGATCGTCAAGTCGGTAGCATTTAATTCCCCAGCACAGTTAGCGGGATTAGATGCGGGTGATGAACTAATTGCGATCGATGGGCTGCGAGCAACGGTAGACGAAGTTAACGATCGCCTCCAATCCGCGCAGGCAGGCGATGGCATAGAAGTCACATTCTTCCATCAAGATGAACTACAAACGGCGCAAGTGAGGTTAGCTGAACCCCAACCGACCCAGTTTAAAATTGTGCCAGTTGAGTTGCCGACAGAGCGGCAGGAGACCTTATTTACAGGTTGGCTGGGGGAATCTCTGGGGGATTTGCAATAAGGGCATTGGCGACGACTGTAATAGCTGATAGGGGGGGATTGATGATCGGAATAGGAGGATACAGGCAGGGAAATTGCATGACATCTGCTGGAGTCTGTTCAGAGGGATTGATGCTAGCATCGATGCGGTGGACTCGTTGGAGAGCATAGGTCACAAGTTCTGAGCAAAACAGAGCGGATAAATCTTGAACATTGCCTCCGCAGATTTCATCCATGACATCCATGCCTGCTCCGATCGCTTGAACAAAGTCGTAGGGGATTTTTTGCTGTTCAATCTCCCATAACCAGGATTGCAGATGGAGAATTTCGGATTCTGTCAAAGGAGGATGGAGGGCTGCCCAGCGTGCCGGAGTTTGACTAGCGGCGATACGATGGGACAGCCATTGTAGTTGGGCTCCAAAGTTCTGTTGACCTGTCCCAACGCTGGGGAGACTGGTATCAATGTGGGATTCGGCAATTAGAATGTTATCGCCTTCATCATTAGTCCGATCGACTGAAAAGACAATAGCAACATGAACATGGTCGGATTGAGTTGCAATTTTAACAACATTGGAGGGAATGTCGCTACCCGAAAAGACTAAAACATCACCGGGTTGAATTGTAAGTTGCAGTGCAGCGTAGGAAATTTCGCTGGGGCGATCGAGCTCGTTGTCCAATGACATATCACCATTCTGATTCATCTCTGGTGAGATTATAACTGGTAAAGGATTTGCCACGAAATAATATCTCTGATTCATTCACCTACCCATCCATCGACGAACCCATCTACAAAGAAGTCATTGTGGGAAACGACTGAGGGCCCGTAAGTTTTTGCTAAAAGTCTGTCAAATTGTCTAGTTTTGTCACCTAGCCCGTGAACCCATAAAAATCCCCCTCATCTCCGGCAGTTCATGGCCTAGAAATTAAGGGGGCGAGATCGTATTCAGAAACTTTATTTGCTAATCGTGATTGAAATTACGATCGCAGTGTACCCATCAATCATTGACCTACTTCACTTCTACTACTTCTGCATCTACTACAGCGTTGGCAGCAGTGGTTGCTTTCTCCGCCTTTTGTTGTTTTACCTTAGCAGCGCGATCTTTCAACAATTGTGCCATTTCCGTTGCTAGCAATGTGATCACCACTGCATCATCAATCTGACCAATGAATGGCAGGAAATCCGGTGCAATATCGATCGGGCTGAGGAGATACAGCATCGTTCCGCCAATCACCCACCAGCGATATTTAGGATTTGCGACTAGATTGCGGTACCAGTTGTAGATAGATTCTAGGGAAAAGCTGGCCATCGATGAAATCCTTGGGTTGTGTTGTTTGCTTACACCGTCATCTTCGCAAACGTACCCAAGAATTTCGAGGAATTTCCGGGCGGTTCTCCGTAGGCATTCCGGTGTAGAAAACCTCACTGGAGTAGTTAGGGCTTGATTTTCCTCCCCATGGCTCGATCGACCAGCCCCTCAAACTCTTCTCACTATAAGCGAGCCGAGCTAGCAGAAACGGGGGTAGACACCTTTCGACGGCTTGTTACCACCATGCCCACATCGGTTTGGGGTGCAAAGGTGAAGCCCCGTCGATGGATTTTGACTGGAAGCGGATCGGTGACCAGCATTTCATAACGCTGTACCATATGGGCGAGGGCTAACTTCATTTCCATTTGGGCTAGGGCATAGCCAAGGCAGCGACGATTGCCACCGCCAAAGGGTAAATATTCCGATGGAGAATATTGTCGCTCTAAGAAGCGCTCTGGGCGAAACTCGTTGGGGCTAGGGTATAAATCTTCGCGGTAGTGCACTAGGTAAATACTAGGCACCAGAGGCGTTCCTTCGGTAAAGGTCTGGCCAGCGATCGTGATGGGTTCTTTGGGAATGCGCGGAAATAGTAATGGCGCTACTGGATACATCCGTAGGGTTTCCTGACAAATCGCGGTTAGATAGGGCAACTGCGCGATCGCGAGTGGATTGGCATTGTCGCCTAAGCTAGCAATCTCTTGGCGAAGACGATCGAGGATGGCAGGATTTTGATAGACCTGGTGAAACATCCAAGCCATACTGATGGCCGTGGTTTCATGGCCGACTAGCAAAAGCATGAGCAACTCATTCCGCAGTTCCTCGTCATCCATACCTTGACCATTTTCATCCCGTGCGGCCATCAATAGGCTTAGGATATCCGACTGCCCGGTATCCCCTACCGCACGACGCTCATCAATTTCGGCTTGCAGCAAATCATGGAGTTGGCGTTGCCGTTTCTGAATCCGTCCCCAAGGCGACCAAGCCCCAAAATCCTGTTGCAAAAATTTGAAGAAAATTAGACTGGCTCGCAGGGGTGAATCCAGTACATGCAGCCATGCTCGCAGGAGTGGTTTCAACTGTTCGTAGCGATCGCCTTCCCGTAGCCCAAACACCACTTGGACAATAACCTCTAGGCTCATCTGACGCATGGCCGTCAGCATTCCAAAAGGTTTTCCGGGTTGCCATTGCTGGGTGATGTTGGTAATGATGTCTTCAATCTGCTGGGAATAGGTTTGCAGACGTTCGCCATGGAAGGAGGGCATTAACAGTTTGCGTTTATTGCGATGGGCCTCGCCATCCAGCATCAAGAGGTTACTCATGCCCAACAAAGGCGCAATGATGGTGTTCCCGCGACCAATGTCAAATTTATTAGCATCGTAGCTCAAAATTTCTTGAATCATCTTGGGATCGCTGATGATTACCATGGAGCCTAAACCACTCAGAGTAGCGGTAAAAAAATCTCCATACTGCTGACGACCTTGAACTTGATAGAGCACTGGATCAATAATCCAGTCAAGAAGTTGCTGGAGAGGTGCGCTGGAAACGCGGTTGAGTGAAGAGTTGTTTCCGGCTGTATTTTCTAGAGTAGCGCTGCTTACTGTAGAGTCGTTCACACTCTTAAGTTCCATGCAAAAGCCTTCCTACACTGTGTCATGTGTCATCACTATATCAATCAAGACTCGATTCCTTCTCATACTCTAGTTAGAGGTTAAAAAATTTTGGTTAGGACTATAAGTTTGACAATTAAATCGATCGGGATCCATTAACAAGCTTGACATCAGTTCCCGATTGTTATTTTTCGGGGGCTGCTAGTTTTTAGCAGTCGTTACTTTACAGCTAGCTTGATTACTGCCCTCTGTTACAACCGTTGGGCATCCACGGTCGGATTAGGCAGTTATTAGCTAGGCTCAGCCTGCATCTGCTGTTTGAGTCCTTAGGATCCCCCGTTTTCTAAACGGGGGAGTATGTCAAGATAACTTGCTGGGCTATAGCTTACGGCCAAACCTCGCCTTCAGTGCTTCTAGGGAATTGGCCTGACTGGGATTTTCCGGTTTCTCGTCTGGTTTCGGTTCCGTAGCCTTCTTGGGTGTTTGAGCTTTAGTGCCCCCTTGGGCAGTGCTTCCTTGGGGCTTCGCTTGGTCTACTGCTTTGGATTGATGATGGGATTGAGCCTGCGATCGTGGTTGCGGACGGCCTGGGGAACGATCGCTAGGTGGTTGAACTTTCGATTGCCGATCGTTCGCTTGGCGATCTCTATGGGGTTGGTTGTTCGTGCCGTCGGGAGATCGCATCGATAGCCCGATTCGTTTCAACGCCGGATTTACCTCTAAAACCCGTACCTTCACCACCTGTCCCACCTTCACAATCTGTTTCGGATCACTAACAAAGCGATCGGCTAACTGCGACACATGCACCAATCCGTCTTGGTGTACTCCAATATCGACAAAGGCTCCGAAATTGGCAACATTGGTGACAATGCCCTCCAACTCCATTCCCACTTGCAAATCGGTAATTTCCTTAATATCTTCCCGAAATGTTGCGTATTTGAACTCTGCGCGGGGATCTCGACCTGGTTTCTCCAACTCGCTGACGATATCTCGCAGGGTCGGCTCCCCAATGGTTTCGGTGATGTATTTCTTCAGGTTAGCTTGCAATTGTCCTGCAATCTTACTCGTTTCCGTCAGTGGCACGCCTAAATCTTTTGCGATCGCTTCTACCAGTCCATAACTTTCCGGGTGCACTGCTGTGTTGTCTAGGGGATTGCTGCCCTCGCGAATTCGTAGAAATCCGGCTGCCTGTTCATAGGTTTTTGGGCCTAATTTTGCAACCTTGAGCAGTGCCTTCCGATCGCGGAATGCGCCCTTTTCATTACGATAGGCCACAATGTTGTTAGCAATGGTTGTAGAAATTCCAGACACAAAGGTGAGTAATTCCTTGGAAGCGGTATTTAGGTCAACTCCAACATAGTTAACGCAACTCTCAACGGTTTCATCTAGCTTACGTTTGAGTAGTTTTTGATCGACATCATGTTGATACTGTCCCACCCCGATCGATTTGGGGTCAATCTTCACCAGTTCCGCTAGGGGATCCTGGAGTCGCCGACCAATGCTAATCGCGCCCCGCACCGTCACATCGAGGTCAGGAAATTCCGCGATCGCCACATCACTGGCGGAATAAATGGACGCGCCGGATTCATTCACGATGACTTTGATCGGTTTATGTTCCAATTCGCCAATCACTTCACCGACGAATTCATCGGTTTCCCGGCTAGCGGTTCCATTGCCGATCGCGATCAATTGAATCTGATGTTCCTGGATCAGTTGCTTCAACATTATCGCGGCTTGTTTGCGTTTTTCTGCACCCGTATGGGGAAAGACCGCTTGGTATTGCAGAAATTTACCTGTGGTATCCAGGACTGCGACCTTACAGCCCGTCCGGAATCCAGGGTCGATCGCTAATGTTGGCTGCATTCCTGCCGGAGCTGACAGCAGCAATTCCCGCAGATTCGATTCGAAGGTCTTAATGGACTCGATATCTGCTTCCAATTTTTTCTGCGATCGGACTTCGCTAATCAGCGAATTCTTCATCAACCGATTAAAGGCATCCTTAATCATCGATCGATAAAAGTCCCGCAGTGATCGTACCTTAGTGCGAATCACTTCCGTTTCTAAGTAAGCCAGAACTTGCTCTTCTTCAAAAGTCAGTTCAAAATCGACAATTCCCTCTGACTCGCCGCGATACAGCGCTAGCAAGTTGTGGGGCGCGATCGCTTTCACCTTGGCTTGATAGCTCCGGTACATTTCAAATTTCGTCGTGCCTTCGGGGTAATCGTCCTTCACGCGGGAAACCAATACCCCCGTATCCAGCAGGAATTCCCGGACATAGACGCGGTAATCCGCATTTTCCGCCACTTCCTCCGCTAAAATATCCGAGGCTCCTTGTAGTGCTTCCTCAGCGGTTTTGACGCCCTTTTCTTCTGAGAGGTATTTGGCTGCTTCCGTCAGCATATTCTGTTCTGCCACGTTGGGCTGATTCAGGGCTTTAACCCACTCAGCCAAGTCTCCCAATCCTTTTTCGCGGGCGATCGTGGCGCGGGTGCGGCGTTTGGGCTTGTAGGGCAGGTACAAATCCTCTAGCTCATTCTTTTGTAAACAATTGACGATCTTGGTGCGCAGTTCGTCCGTCAGCTTGCCCTGGGATTCGATCGACTCCAGAATTGTTTGTTTGCGATCTTCCAATTCCGTCAAGTAAGTAAAGCGGTCAAAGAGATTCCGCAATTGAATTTCATCCATGGATCCCGTGCGTTCCTTGCGATACCGCGCAATGAAGGGAACCGTTGCACCTTCATCAAACAGTTCTAGGGCGCTCTCCACCTGTTGTAGACGGAGGGACAACTCTTCGGCAAGGAGCTTAGGAATCTCGATCATAAAAAACGCAAGTTGAAAACTGACAGTCTAATACATCACTATAGCAACCGAATTGCGATCAAGCTGAATTCGGCGATCGCGACATTAATAAGCCCCTTTCCTGTCACCTAGACAAGAAAGGGGTAAAAAATGCCTGATGCTTGATTAACGAGTGATTGACCTGATTGACTGATCCAACTTGATCTGCCGTCACCCCAAACCCTTTCCCAGAGCAGGATGCGGGCTTTCGACCCGACACTTTTGTTCCGAGTTCCTTGGCCCTAGTGAGAAAAGGAATGGAAGAATGAGGGCCTGAGGGATGGGGGAAAAAGAGCTATCAGTTCACCAGAGTGATTGAACAGTCTGATGGGCAAGCCTGATTTGAAAAACATAGAAAACTAGCCAGAATCTAGCTTTTATTTCAAGATTCTAGGCGATTTTAGCGGGCAGTGTATTTTAAGGATTGACGATGAATGTCGAAGAAATGGGCTCTGCCTTGCCTGCATTGACCAATGCCTGGTAAACAAAGGCGGCTACCTCTGCACGAGTCGCTTCTCGATTGGGGTTCAGCAGGTTGAGGTTCGGATGGTTCACCACAATTCGCCGCTGGGTTGCCGAAGCCACAAACTTCGTGGCATAACTGGGAATCGTATTGCCATCCTGATATTTTGCCAAGATGGATACGTTGCCCTCGCCGTATTGCAGTCCATTAGCCAAGGCCACTAACACTTGCACCCGAGGAATGCGTTGTTCCGGTTTGAACAAGCCACCGGGATAGCCTGCCATAAAGCCTCCCTTTGAGGCTGTTTGAATCGCTGAATAGCCCCAAAAACTGGTTGAGACATCGCTAAATTCAACCGCATTCCGGCGAGGGGCAGGGCTAAAGGCTTTGTTGATAATGGCCGCAAACTGAGCACGGGTTACAGGGGCTTCCGGCTTAAAAGTCCCATCGGGGAAGCCCGCAATGATATTTTTAGCTGCCAGTTGTTTGATAAATGCCTCTGCCCAGTGACCTTTGATGTCTGTGGGGCCTGCGATCGGGTCGTCGATCGGAACACCCGTATCCTTTGCCAACAGAATCACTTTGCCACTAATCTTCTTCGGGTCAATGTTGTTGCCAATGGCAGAAATTTCTTGACTCCCAGCATTATTCACATCCAACTTAGCGTTGTTGCGAACGGTGTTGTTGCCATCATCGCCATTAATTCCCAGATCTGGCTTTGCATTAACCGTTGCGACAATTCCATCCCGTTGATTATTCAGGATGCTGTTGCCCCGCAGGACGGGTTGAGCCGAGTCATTTATGTAGATTCCGTCTTGGTTTTGGGTAATTTGGTTGTTTTCCAATCGAGGTGTGGAAGTCCCGCCGATCGCCAGCCCAAAGCCTGTATCCTGCATGATGTTATTGCGGATTAAACCTTGGGCAGTCCGCGCGATCGAAATCCCGTTGCCCTGGTTCTTCAGAAACACACTATCGGTAATCGTGGGATTGGCGGTGCCAGTGATAAAAATTCCTTCCCGCGCACTGTAGGTGAAGGTGCAATTGGTAATGGTGGGATTGCTGGACTCCACCCAAATGCCTGTACCGCGACTCAGGGGGTTCGTCACATTGACCCCGCGAATCTCACTATTTTCAGCTGCAAGAATCGTAATGTTTTGGCTGGCAAAGGTGGGACTCACGAAACTGCCGCCGCCGATGATCGTCGTGGTGGTTCCCTTATTGGGTTCATCCCCCCGCAAAATGATTCCTGATTTCAACCTTAGCGGAAAGACCTCGCCGCTATCTTTGGTGTAACTGCCGGAGGACAGTTGGATGACCGTTCCTGGCTGCGCCTGTTGCAGGGCATAGGTGATGGTTTTGAAGGCCGTCGCATCGGTTTTGCCCCCCGTGGGGATATCCTGCCCGAGGGCGGAGTTGACGTAGAGAATGGGAGCACTAATCGGAAGTTGTGCGGTCAGTTGCGCTGGAGTCAATGGTAACGGGAGCGGATTGGCCAGTACCGGGGCGATCGCCGAGAGGGTGGTCAATCCTGCAAGACCCGCGAGGACGATCCAGCGCAGGGATATTCCAGAGTTCGATGCTGGGATAGTACCTCTAAAAGAGGGTTGAGATGGTTGTTGCGCGATCGCGGTTGCGTCGATCGACTTACCCTGATTCGCCATAGGTTTCTAAATTTTTCTACAAGCTGGAGTGGTTTCGTGGTCAATGACCCGACAAAAAAGTCTGGGTTCCCCATCAGGATTCTGGATAGGGATTCTGAAGAAATATACCCCTGATCTCACAAAAGGCTGCATTCTCCATCAAAATTTGAAAGGGAATGACTGCTTCCCCACGCTTCATTTTTGGAGGGAACCTTATGCAAGACTTTCGCGACTGTTTAACCCATAAGCTCGCTCGGGTCACGATCGCTGAATTCCAACCGGGCAAATTTGAAGAAGCCCAAAGGCTCTACCAAGAGGCGGTAGATACCTATGGGGAGGGCTTTTGTGGAGCCTATTTGCTCCGGGAGCAAGGCAGCGATCGGGGCATCTCGGTGATTTTATGGGATGACGAAGCGGCGATGGCGGCCCATGATACGGCGGTGCATCAAGCGATTCTCAAGCAAATGGCTCCGCTGTTTGCCAGCCGCCCAGAAAATCGCGAGTATGAAGTTGTGAGCGAGGTCGTCCCGTCGGAGGTGTTGGCCTCCTAGCGGTGTTGTTCTAGAGAGGTGTCAGCATGATCGGACAGCAGAAACCCATCGTTCCCTTGCCCGTTGTAGCCCGTGACAGGAATCTTCCTGGAAGGGTACAACGGAACCAATTGCAGGGTTGGGGGCGAATCTTAGCACTGGTATGCGGTTGTCCGATCGGCTTCAGTCTATTATGGGCAGGGAGCTTTCCAGCACAGGCCGCAGAAACGGCGATTGTGAAGTACAGTATCCTGCGGGAGTCGATCCCAGTCCAGGACTTAAGTGAATTTGGCAAAACGGGTACCCAGTCCCCAGCCCTCGCTGCACACCTGAAGTTGGCGAAACGCGATCCGGCCCAAGTGCGTCAAAGCTTGACGGATACGGTGAAGCTGGATAAAAAATTGGCCGATCGGGTGTTGAATAGCCCGATCGGAGATCGTTTGCTTGATGAACTGAGTACTGCGATCTACAATCCTGCGGGAGTGGCCGATCGCCAAGCCCTACGAGCCGCGTTGACCCTATCCGTCCAGGATGATGGCAAACTCTCGGTCTTAGAAGTCTTGGAAAAATATCCGACCAAAGAAGTGCTGATTGATGGCGATCGGATTTCTGAGGTCTACCAACGGTTACGAAAACTGGAAAAACAGTTAAAAAACCCCCTGAGCCTGTTAAAGCTGGGCTAGTTGAAGCTGGGGTTGCTGCTATTCAGTCCCATCAACGGAAGATTACCGTTTACAAATGACCCGGCGCATTTGCTCCATGTTGTTGGGCAAATCCATCTTGATGGCTTCTTGGATAAAGGCACTGGGGACGGGGATCGTCGGTGTTGCTTGGACGGAATAGGTGACGATCGTGCCTTCTCCCCAAGCTTGTAGTTCCAAGTCTGCACTAAAGTCGTTAAAATTCCCCGACTCCATAAAAAACTGAATGCGCTGGTGATGGGTTTCCAGGACTTTCAGATAAACTTCCACCTGAGCCGTAAAAAATAAAAAAGCTTTGCTGGCGGCTTGGTAGAGGCGCTTGATCTGCCGCTTGACTGTTGCGCCACTGGTGTTGATCCCGTTGTGAATCACTTCACTGCGATGGATATCTGGGAAATAAGCTGTCCAGCGGGAATAATCGGTCAACTGCTGCCAAACTTCCGTATAGGGAGCAGGGATGTACATCTTTGCCGTGACTGCACCGCCCCAGGCAGAGTAGGGACGGGTTTCCAGCAGAATCTCACCTTGTAGCAGCGCAGACAGTTTGTCAGATGTTGAGGAAACAGGTGTAGCAACCATGCAGGTATCTAATCCGATGAATGAAGAGTGGATAATCTCTTAATGGATCCATCTAGAGCTGATGGGGATTGAGGTATCCATTAAGACCGTAACGATCCGATGATAAAAAGTGCATCATTCCTTCGTTAAGATTTGAAGAATTCCGAGAGTCTAAGCCTAGATCTCTCGATCACACCTCTCGATCACATTACGAATTCGAAGCGACTTTAAAATTTAAAGCTAGTTTAAAAATTCAGTACGTTTACTGAAATGATCTAAAGTATATCGCCATATTATTACAACTTTTTTACCTACCCCACATCATGGCAACCCTTGAGCGATCGTGCATCCGTAAAGGTATTGTCGGTTAATGTAGAGGATGTGCGAGGATGAGCAATTTTGCGGAGGATCAGTATGGCGCGGGCCCAGAATTCTAGGATTTTTGTCTTTTGGTTCACCTTAGGGCTAACCGCTTTTGTTTGGTTATTACGGGGGATCGGTCTCGTTACCTTTCTTCCTGGCTTTATTTTGGGATTCCTGATCATCGTCTCCCTCGCTTTGTTAATCATAAATGGCTTGATCGAAACCCGATGACTCTCTACGGAGGGGCTGTCAAGATTTGCTGACTCGTAGTGAATCAAGAAATGCTGCTAGGGACTGATAACGGCGCGATCGGGCAGATCTGATCTGCGGCCATATTTGCATCGGAACGCGATCGTGGGGCTTGAGTAACATTGATTGCAATGATTCCTAGCCGTGATTTCTTTGCAACGATTGTTTGCAACGATTTTCCGGACTGTCTGCATAACCTGCTTGTAAGGATAACTATTGGTGGTCACAGGTTAATTGGTCACAGGTTGGTTGGTCATAGATTTGCTAGATGCTCGTCTTCGTTAGATGCTCGTCGAAGAATTAGCCAACATCCCATCTTTGTCAATCGTTCACCTAGTTTATTCCTACAGAGTTCGGTAGCTTACCGGGAGGATAAGTCATCATGAGTCGTGCAGCCAGTGTCGGTGGAATTGTTATTGCAGCAATAGTTGGAGTGGGAGTGAAGTTTGGGGTTCCTGCCTTGCTGAACGAAACCAGCATTGCAATGAACAACCCCTTTCCTAATTCTTCGCCTTTGCATGAACCGTTTTATCGCATGACTAAGAAAATTGCCGATTCCCCGACGATGAAGGAGCAATTTAAGTCAGTCTCTAAGGATCAGGCGGAACAACTGGGCTCAAACCTAGCTAAACAGGGACTCAAGCGGCTAGATGACACCTCTTTGGAACGACGAGCCGTTATTTTATCTAGCATGTTAGCCAAGATGGATACCAAGTCCTGTGCCAGTGTTGTGACAGGGCAACCCCTGACGGGCGATGACCAAAACAATCCCATCTTTATGGCCTTGGAAAAATTAGATCCCCAGTCGATCGACGATTGGTTCCAACTATCCTACAAGGCGATGGAATTAGAAGCCCAGAAAGTCCCTGCTCCAGCCTTTGACCAATCTAAGATGCAGCCCGCGTTGAAAGCTGTTCTCAAAACCATGCCCGAAGACGACGCCCAAAAATTTATTAAAGTCATGCAGTCTATCAGTTCTCCTAGCGGGGCTGCTACGACCTCTTCGGAAGATTCTTGCTGGGCCGGTCGCAAACTCTATGATTCCATGAAATCATTGCCTCAAGAGCATAAGGTGGTGCTAGCGCGTGCCTTGGCCCAAGAGTAGTCGTTATTCCTAGTGCTTCAACGATCGTTGCGTCCTTGAGAGAAGCGATGGTGCCCAGGATTTTCAAACTTGCATAGTCGAAACTTGCATAGTCAAAAAGGACTGAGTGTCTCAAGGCTCAGTCCTTTTTCTTTACACGATTGTTTTCTCTAAGCGATTGTCTGGAGTTAGATCGGATCGAGTTGTTCGCTAAATGAGCCCGCTAGCCGGGGAACTACAGCGTTAACGACTGTATGTCCGTTTCGATTAACTTCGCCAAGTCTTTCAGGAAGGCTGCGGCATGGGCACCATAGATAATTCGGTGATCACAGGTAATGTTGACTTGCATTTGCCGCTTGACGCCAATCATGCCATCTTCATTGGCGACCACCGTGGGACGGGCCGCCCCGATCGCGATAATGGAACCTTGGCCGGGAGGCAGAATGGCATCAAAGGTATCGACGCCAAACATACCTAGGTTAGAAATGGTAAACGTCCCAGTGCTGTACTCGTCCGGCGTCAGTTGCTTGGAGCGGGCCCGATCGACCAAATCCTTCCAACTGCGGGAGAGGCTATAGAGATCCTGTTGGTCAGCGCTGCGCAGAACGGGGGTGATCAAGCCACCATCGGGCATCGCCACTGCAACGGCAATATTAATGGAGCCATTGTAGTGAATGCCATTTTCGACATAACTCGCATTCAACAGCGGATGCTTCTGCAACGTCATAGCAACGGCTTTGGCCAACAGCGCACTCATTGTGACACCCTTAGATTTCACCTGCTTGTAAAGCTTATCCAGGGCATCGGTCGTAATGGTATAGCCGACGCGGAACACAGGCACTTCCAGCGTAGCCACCATGTTTTTCACCACGGCTACTTGCATGGTGTTCATGGCTTGGACTTGCCCCGGAGTGGGGGGCGCAACGGGAGCCGCCGGGGCTTTAGCTGCAACGGGTTTGGCTACCGGAGCCATGGGAGCGGCAATGACCGGAGTCGCAACCGGGGCTGAAGGCTTGCCTGCGGCAGCTTCCACATCTTCCGCCACAATCCGACCGTGGGGGCCAGTTCCGACTAACGTTTCTAAGCTAACGCCTAAGTCCTTAGCCAGTTTCTTAGCTCGAGGAGAGGCCACAATGCGACCGGATGGACGGACAGGAGCCGCTGCACTGCTGCCATTGCCAGAGGCTGCTGCGGTGGAAACTGCAACAGGGGCTGCGGCGGCAGGTTCAGGCGCACTGGCAGATCCACCACCAGCTAAAGCGGCTGCTTTCTGCTTAGCTTCTTCAATTTCGGCTTCGGTTTCAGCAAGCAGTCCCAGGGCAGAACCGACGGGCGCAGAGTCTCCTGCTTGTACAACGATCGCTGCAAGAATTCCTTCGTTGAATGATTCAACATCCATGTCGGCTTTGTCCGACTCCACAATGAGCACGGTTTCGCCCTTTTCGATCTTGTCGCCGGGGGATTTAACCCAAGCGGTGATCTTTCCTTCAGTCATTGTGGAACTGAGCGCGGGCATGAAAATTTCGTGAATCATCGTGGTGGCATCCGAGAAAGTCAGGGTGTTTTGACGGGATTCGCGGACTTAGCTTCCGATCGCATGGATCAGACCTAAATCAGATTTGCGAATACGCAGAATCAAATTTTATCGGAATTAGGTGCCAAGAAATACTTGAGTTCTGGTTGATTCCCCCTCGTTGATTACACATCAGCCGTTTTCTTTTGAGAGTCTAGCCATTGCTGATAAGCCGTTTCGTCTCCGCCAAAGGAATCTACCGAAACCTGGCGTTCTGGCATAGGCTTGAGCGGGGCATTAATGGGGTTGTATTTGCAGTAGCAGATCACCACCATGTCGTAATCCCCCCTGGGAAGATCAGGTGTATAGGTTTCCACCCGCGTGACCTCCCAATCCCCCTTCCGATAATGGGTGCTGTAGCCATGTTCTTTGGGGTCGTGGAGCTGATCGACACGGATAAATTCAGTGGGTCGATAGCCCGGTTCTGGAATGGGTTTATCTGAGCAATCGTAGTGTTCTGCGAGAATGTCGGTGAGTGCTTGAGTATGCTGTAGCTTACGCTCCTTCCAATTAGGTGAGCGCCGCTCTGCTCGAAAGACAATGTATTTACGCATCGTCGCCATCCTCGTTGTCGGTATCGTAGTAAGACTTTGGGAATTCGGTTTTGCCTGCAAACACACAATCAGCCTCAAGAACGGAATCACTGGTTTCTTCCACACCAACCAGTTGCCATCCATACTTTTCTGCCATTTCCTCACAGTCTGCTTTTTCGGCAGCCGCGTGCCTTGAAACGTTTTCGTCTTCGTCGTATCTGGGTTTTGGCATACTTGCTAAATTAAATGGCTTCTTTCTCGGATATGTAATGCTGAGATAAGTTAGCTTGGTTGAAGATGCTTACTAAGTGTATTTGTACTTATTAGAGCACACTTCACCCTTGGGTTTTGACCCACGATCGCAGTAGTGTGAGCGCTCTTGCTAATCCTAGGGTTTCGCTTTCGGCTAGAAATTCTGTGACTTTGGCGATCGTTAAAAAATCGTAGGCGGGGCTGATTTGCACAGGTCGATATCCCCCACGATCGAGGGCCCAAATTTTCAAGTCTCCCTTCAGCACCTCTTCGCCTACGGTGGTGACGTACTGCCAGATTTCGGGCACGCCCATGGTTTCGTAGAAAGACAGCCGCTTAGGACTATCCGACTCTTGCAAAGCGATCTCGATCGCGATGTCCGGCGGGGGCACTTGAGTGACATCCAGCTTGCCGGATGGGGGGATCGCTGGTGCATTTTCTAAGTAATAGCAAGCCATAGGTTGTATCGCCCGTCCGATCTCCGGCTGCAGCAGCAGGACATTGCCGGGACTGACTAGGGAATCCCCCATTTCATCGGCAACCACCAGCAAGAGGGACTCCAATAAGCGATTGCAGCGATTGTGCTCTTCTAAAGGCGTCATCATCTCCAACCGCCCCCGATCGTAGGTCAAATGCGCTTCCCGATTGCTGCCCAGTTCTGCCAGTAATTCTTCTAACTTTGCCCAGGAAATATTTTTCAGCAGAATACGCTTTTCTGTAGCGACAGGCTTTTTGCGAAATAGCATAGGGCAACTAACCTCGTGGGCAACTAACCTTAGCAGCGATCGTGTTCTAGCCTACCGTACTGTGCACTCCCGCTGCGCGATTGCTGAAAGGCCCATAAGCAATAAAAAAGGACTGAGCTACCTAACCTTCCGAATCGCGACATTGCACGGGGAAAGCCCAGAAACCCAATCCTTTGGAATTAACAATCAGCCAAATCTATCGACAATCAGCCAAACCTATTGCAGCGAAGTCGTTGCGAGTCGTTGCAAAGCCTATAGAACTCTTCCTCTAGCATACCCACCTAACGAGGGTCTATGCATATTCGTTGATCTCAAGTGCCTAAAATTTACAAATCTTTTAAGTTACCTGAGATCCCATGCCCCAGAGGTCAGCTTTGAGTCACCACGCTCTAAGCGGTATCACCCACTCACCTAGGCAAGTAAACCAAGACGTTTGCCATTGTCACGCGCCAACCGAATCAGGTTTTGCCGTTGGGTGCGATCGATACCCAGAGCGTTGCAAACGTTGGTGATCACCTTGGAATGTTGCGCGATCGCCTTGCCCCGTAACGCTACGAAACGCTCACTACCTAAAAAGTTACGAACCAAAACCACGATCGGTGCAAACATAACAAGTCTCCTCAAGTCAAGTCTAGTAATCATTCAACTGTCCCCAAGCTCAAGGATTTGCCTCACCCATCCTGTCTCAAACCTTTTCTAGAGGCTTGCCTCGAGACTTGTTAACTTATGTAAATTAATGTAAACAATTTGTTACAAAGTGTCAAGGGTTTTGCCAAGAAATTTTCTTTCCTGCCGTCAATAGCCTGTTTCGATGAGTGCATCAGTAAAGGTACGGTTGGGAAAGTGCCCCTTTTGTGCAGGAAAGCGCCAGCGGAATGTGCAACGATCGGGAAACTTTTGCATAACGCCTTTACAATCACGCCTACTCAGGCCAATGCGTTGCCCTGGGAGGCTGAGGAGTTCCTGTTGATCATGAAGCGATTACAAAGAGTAGGTTTACAAAGGCTGGATATTCAGAGAGTCGGGTTTCACCCTGAAATGGATTTGCCGACAATGAGCCTCCATCGGCTAGAAATGAACCGACGGGTACTGCGCCGATTAATCAAGTGGGTTGGGATTACCAGTGGGACGATCGTCACCCTTGTTTCCTTGGCCGCAGTGCTTCCCCGCCGTTGGGGTTACCAGCCTTTGCGCTGTGAGGCTAGTCCCTATCGGGTTTATGTGGCGGGAGAAGCGTTACATGTCAATCTGATCCTGCCGGTGGAAAATGAAGCATTTAACTGGCGTGGATTCCTGGATTTGAAAACGATCGGTTCCGACGCTCGGGGCAATTATCAATATTTAAAATTCGGCTGGGGCGATCGGGACTTCTACATGAACACGCCCAGCTTGCAGCAACTGAAAGTCAGTCGAACGCTGCGATCGCTGTTTTGGCCGGGAAATCCCACGACGATGCATGTGCAGGGCTACGATCAACTCCCCAACGAAGCCGGGGTTGATCTACGGTGTATCGGCGTTAGTCGATCGGATTACTTAAACCTTGTGGCCTACCTCAAAGGCTCATTCAAACTAAACCAGGGCAAACCTATTCGGATCCAAAATGCTTTTTCCCCTACCAGTGGTTTTTATGAGGGTACGGGGCATTATTCCCTCGCGAGAACCTGTAATACCTGGGCCGCCCAGGGCTTGGACGCTGCCCAAATTAACGCGCCTTGGTGGTCAGCCATTGCCCAACCTGTGATGTATCAACTACCCAAACCATCACCCTAGGCTGAATTGAGGTCGTCTACGAAGAAATAACCTTCCCGGTTTACCCATCTACCTGCCTACCCGCTTATCCACTCACCCAGCCACCCCTTGGGATTTCATTTGTACGTTGTTCTTTGGCTTGACCCGAGAATTCCCCTGCTTCTCACAAAGTTTGTCCTTCCCCCTGTCCCCCAAAAGCCCTATCCTACTGATTAGCCTTTTTTTAGGTACATCCGTCAGACTGGGAAGGACGCTAGTTAGAACATGCAGTTTTCCAAAATTTTGATTGCTAATCGGGGTGAAATCGCGTTGCGGATTATTCGCACCTGCGAAGAGATGGGGATTGCCACAGTGGCCGTCCATTCCACGATCGATCGTAATTCGCTGCATGTCCAGTTGGCTGATGAAGCCGTTTGCATTGGCGAACCCCCCAGTAACAAGAGTTATCTCAACATTCCCAATATCATTGCAGCGGCCCTGACCCGCAATGCCACGGCAATTCATCCTGGTTATGGTTTTTTAGCGGAAAACGCTCGGTTCGCTGAAATTTGCGCCGATCACAAAATTGTCTTCATTGGCCCATCGCCGGATTCGATTCGATCGATGGGGGACAAGTCCACCGCCAAGAAAACCATGCAGCGGGTAGGCGTTCCCACGGTTCCCGGCAGTAAAGGCTTGGTGGAAACGGAGGAAGAAGCCCGCACCATTGCCCAATCGATCGGCTATCCCGTCATTATCAAAGCTACAGCGGGGGGCGGCGGACGGGGGATGCGCCTCGTGCCCAGTGATGAGGAACTGTCGAAATCCTTCTTCGCGGCCCAAGGCGAAGCAGAGGCAGCCTTTGGCAACTCCGGGGTTTACATTGAAAAATTTGTGCAAAATCCCCGCCACATCGAGTTCCAAATTTTAGCGGACAGCCACGGCAACGTGATCCATCTTGGTGAGCGGGAATGTTCGATTCAGCGGCGGCACCAAAAGCTGTTGGAAGAATCGCCCAGTTGTGCCCTGACGCCGGAATTGCGGGAAAAAATGGGAACGGCTGCCGTCCTAGCTGCTAAAGCAATTAACTATGTCGGCGCAGGTACCGTGGAGTTTCTGCTGGATCAGTCCGGGGAGTTCTACTTCATGGAAATGAATACTCGGATTCAAGTGGAACACCCCGTCACGGAAATGGTGACGGGGGTTGATCTGATTGCCGAGCAGATTCGCATTGCCCAAGGGGAAAAGTTGCATTTTACCCAGGATCAGATTCAACTCAAAGGCCACGCGATCGAATGTCGGGTGAACGCGGAGGATCCGGAGCACAATTTCCGGCCCAGTCCCGGACGCATTAGTGGCTATTTGCCCCCCAGTGGTCCCGGTGTGCGGATGGATTCCCACGTTTACACCGACTACGAAATTCCGCCCTACTATGATTCCCTGATTGGCAAACTGATTGTTTGGGCGGAGGATCGCCCCTCAGCAATTCGGCGCATGAAGCGAGCCCTGCGGGAATGTGCCGTGACAGGCTTACCCACGACGATCGCCTTCCACCAAAAAATTCTTGACACACCCGAGTTTCAGAAGGGTGATATCTACACTAACTTTGTGGATAAGGTCATGTTCCAGCGGGGCTAGGCAGGATTGTCCAGCTCTCCTGAACCAGATGGGACGTGAATGGAGGGATGGGGAGGACTCGATGAAAAATATGATCCGTCGCTTGCAATCTCGATCACGCCATGCCCGCGATCGCATGGCTGACATATCGTTGTTTGCTCCGATCTCGGCCTCTCCGGGTGATGTTTTGACCGCGCCGCCGCCGGAGAGTTTGCTGGCACCCTCTGCTCTGCCCTATCTAGCCGAAGTGGTCATTGTGCTTCCGGTGTATAACGAACAAGCTTGCATTGAACGAACCCTCAACGCGATCGAGGCTTATCTAGAAAACCATCCCAACTACATTTTTCTGTTTGTGAATGATGGATCCCGCGATCGAACTGCCGCGATTCTGACGGAGCATATTCGCACTGTGGATCATCACCAGATTCAACTCCTGTCCTACCAGCCCCAAGGTGGCAAGGGGCACGCCATTCGCACGGGCATGCGCTGTAGCCAGTCGGAGCTTCCTGGCAACTTTTTCTGCTTTTTAGACAGCGATCTAGCCTATTCCTTGGATCATTTAGATTTGCTGATTGAGCAACTTTACGAAGACGAGGTGGTGATTGGTTGTCGCAATCAAGTCGCAGCCAGTCTGCAACGGGTCAGCCCCCTGCGCAAGGTCGCGGGCAAAATTTACAATTGGTTTTCTCGAGCCATCCTAGGACTGAGTTACCGAGACATGCAGGCGGGTCTCAAGGGCTTCCGCCGGGAGGCCGCCCAAGTGTTGTTTGCGAAACAACGCCTGACGGGATTTTCCTTCGATGTCGAGCTGATTTACCTCGCCCACAAGTGGGGCTTCTCGATCGGGGAAATTCCTGCTACAGTGTCCAAGTCTCATCAGGCCAAAGTGTCTAAGGTCAACCTGTTGCAGGACTCGCTGAAGATGCTACTCGACCTGCTGAAGATTCGTTGGAATGACCTGTTAGGACGATATTGCTAGTGTCTGGGTTAAATTTCCTGTCGTTTGTGGGTTTATTCGCCCTCTGCGGCATTGCATGGTTGGGATCGGAAAATCGCCGCCAAATTCCCTGGAAGGTGATTTTGTGGGGGCTGGGCTTGCAGCTCCTGTTGGGACTATTGGTCTTTCAAGTGGAAGCCAGTCGATTGGTAATTGAACTGGTGAGCCGCAATATCAATGCCGTTCTAGATGCGACGGAAGCGGGCGCACGGTTTCTGTTTGGCGATCTGCTCGTCCCGGATTTCACGAAGCCCACTGGGCCGATCGCGGCGGGTCGTTGGATTGCCCGTACGGTGACGCCTGCCTACGTGCCAGTTCCGGGCGATCGCCTCAGTCCAGAGAATTTAAATCTCGGCTATGTACTGGCCTTCCGTGCCTTACCGTCGGTCATCTTTTTCTCGGCGTTGATGGCCTTGCTCTATAATTTGCGCCTGATTCAGCCGATCGTGGCGCTATTTGCCAAGATTTTTCGCCGCACCATGGGCCTGAGCGGAGCCGAAGCGCTAAGTGGAGCCGCCAATATTTTCGTTGGGATTGAGTCGGCCTTGGTGGTGCGTCCATTCTTGGTGGACATGACCCGCAGCGAACTCTGCGCCATTCTTGCCTCTTGCTACGGCAGCATTGCTTCCACCGTATTGGCCCTATATGCCGGTCTGTTGCGGCCTGCTTTCCCCAACATTGTGGGGCATTTAGTGTCAGCTTCATTTATGGCGATTCCCGCCTGTTTTGTCCTATCGAAAATCCTGGTTCCCGAAACGGAGGTTCCCCGTACCCTAGGCGGTATGCCGGATAAAACCGATGCCGAAGAGGAAGAAATCGAAAAAATGAACCCGATGGAGGCGGTGATCACGGGTTCCCTAGACGGCGTCAAGTTGGCAGTGGCGATCGCGGCGTTGTTGATTGCGATTTTGGGCTTGGTGGCGTTGGTCAATCTCTTTTTCGGCAATCTAGCAGCCCTGGCCCAAAGTCAAAATGCGGTGCTTGCCAAGATCGGCAGCCTGTTCAAAGTCATCACGGTTCAGAATATTCTTGGGGCGCTGTTTTTACCCTTAACGGCGCTTACGGGCGTGTCTAGTAGTTGGCCGGAACTGTGGAATGTATCCGTGTTGGTGGGTCGCCGCTTAGTGGAAACGGAGATTCCGTCCTACCTGGAACTGGCAAGATTGTCCCAGGCTGGGGGGTTAAGCGATCGCGCCTTGGTGATTACCAGTTACATTCTCTGCGGCTTTGCCCATATTCCTTCGGTGGGCATTTTTGTGGGGGGCTTTGTCAGCTTGATTCCGTCCCGCCGGAGGGACTTGAGTGAACTGGGCTGGAAGGCGCTCTGGGCGGCGACCTTGGCGACGTTGATGATGGGTTGTATTGCTGGGGTGTTTTATTCCAGTGGGGCAACTCAGTCGATCGTTGGACGCTAGGAAGTGATTAGCTATCGAGGAATTGACATTCTAGGGATTGATACTCTGGGGATTACAAGGCGAGGTAAGTGGGTAATGGTAAGAAAGTTACGTTGGCTGGGCTGGAGTCTGTTAACGGCGATCGTGCTGGTGGTGACCAGTTTTGGGTTCAGTGGCTTCGATCGCTTGCTGGCCCAAACGCCTGCGGCAACGCCAGTACCTGCGCCGACCCAAGAAGCGCCGGTTAACGCAGTGCCGATCTCGCCCCTGCCCGGTTCCCGCGTTGAACCCCCGTCTCCTAGTCCCAGTCCCAGTCCCTTGCCTACAGCGGTTCCGGTGACGATTCCTTCCGGACAAGGTTCGCCCAGCCCCACCGCTTCCCCCCCGCCCTTACCGATTCCCACTGCGCCCCCCGTAGCGCTTCCCTCGGCTCCAGCGTTACCCGTGGCTGGGGAGTATAAGGATCCTACGGGTCGCTTCCGGGTCGCCAAGCTGAAGGATTATCAATTTTCGCCGCTGGGAGACAGCTTTTTAGCGGAAGCGATCGATGGCAAGCTGTCCTATACCGTGTTGGCGCAGTCCCTCGCACAACTGAACTTGCCACCCGTCGTGTCGATCGATCAGTTGGTGCAAGTGGCAAAAACGGCCTTTCAGCGGGGGGAAGGGTTCCAAGTGACAAACCAACAGCCTCTGCTGAATGGGGTATTGCTGGATTGGGCGGGGGCCTTAACGATCGGGGGACAAACGCAGCCGGTTAGCGGCTCGATCGTCGCTAAGCAGGTCAATTCCCAGGTGTTGCTCCTGCTGATTGCGGCAACGGAAGCTGGAAAAAATGATGTACCCGGTGCCCTGACTGCGTTGAATGATAGTTTGCAAGGGCTGTAAATGGAGCGTCGCTAGCAAAATATCTAGAACTTCCGGACTCGTTCCACCAGACTTCATTCCCACATTCTGCCTAGACCCAACCTTTCAGCCAGTAAATCAACATCCCGATATATTCCTTGATGGCGCGGGTGGTCGATCGCAGGTTT
The DNA here is from genome assembly GCF_050753345.1 of Alkalinema pantanalense CENA528. NCBI lineage: Bacteria > Bacillati > Cyanobacteriota > Cyanophyceae > Leptolyngbyales > Leptolyngbyaceae > Alkalinema > Alkalinema pantanalense. Next base: position 117,681 of record NZ_JBLZFX010000004.1, read on the forward strand.
TCGGCTTCCGGTAAGAGGTTGAGTAGGAAACTTTGAAGACTGGGCGGTTGATTCGGGGTCGTGACAATGAAATCTGTGGTCGCGGGAATGGGATTCATGCCCAGCTTGCGAAAAATCATCAGCGATCGCGGCATGTGCATCGCCGAAGTCACCAACAGCATCTGCGAAATCTGGTTTTGCTCAGCAATTTTTTGGATATTCACCGCATTTTCGCGGGTATTGAGGGAATTGGGTTCCAACAGCATGGCCGATCGGGGTACGCCCATCGTTTCCATAAACGTAGCCATATCCTCCGCTTCGGAAATGCCAGGGCCACGCCAGCCAATCCGTCCACCACTCAGAATCACCTTGGGGGCTTTGCCGTCTCGGTACAGTTTGGCGGCATAGAGCACCCGATCGCCCTCATCGGACATTTCCACCCAGGGGCGAGGCGGTAAGGCCGATTGGGTCGCCCCGCCCAAAACAGCTATCGCCTGGGCATTGGGCAACGGTTGGGGAAGGTTTTGTTTCTCTAGCGATCGCACTAAAAAAGAACTAAAGGCTCCGCTACTGCTAACCAGCAGAATTACAGTTGATAGGGCGATCGGAATTAATGCAAGCCGCGATCGTTTGCGCAAAATTAAAACGATCGCGGCCACTAGCATCCACAACGCTAAGCCCAATGGGTAAATAAACAGCGGCAGCAGTTTAGAAAGAAACAGAAACATGTCGGTTCATTGATCAAGAAGCAATGAACACTATTTAAGCGCAACTTAAGCGCAACATGACTGGATAGAACGACCGATGGGGCATTGGTTGGGAGATTGTTTAAGCCTCCCGATCGTCCCAATACTTGTCTAGGTCATCTGCGGGTGTAGCAAAGCGGAGATCGTTCAACCCGTCACTTGGTTCAACCCGCTATTTCGTTTCACTTAACTATTTCGTTTCACTTAACTATTTCGTTTCACTTAACTATTTCGTTTCACTTAAATGGCGTAAACTTGGCCATCGAGCAGTAGACGAGTAATGCCCTTGGCGCGGAGATGCAAGGCGGCTTTTTGGAAAACCCGACTGTCGGGCACCTTGATTACCCGTTGGGTGCGCGTATTGGAAAATCGCTTGGCAACCCGATGGTTGTCAAAGACGGGCAGTGTCATTTCTTGAATCTCATCACTGGACATGTGACCCAACTCGCCGAATTCTTGGAGCGGACGCACGACTAAATCCGCTGTGCGATCGACCACCAGGTAACAGACTCGAGGCATCTCAGCATCAGCTAGCGGCACAATGCTAACTACGCTTTGGACGTGTAAGGTCGGCAGGGGCGATAACCCATCCTCCTCCTCGTCATCTTCATCATCAAAGTCTTCGTCTAGATCGTCGAGATCATCTAGATCGTCATCCTCTTCTTCGTCAAGTTCTGCTTCTCGGGAGGCGCTGGCCAGCTCATCCACCACAGAACCTACCATATCTGCATCGACAACGCTTTCTACTTGATTGCGTTTGATGGGTTTGGGCCGATCGGAGGACAACTTTTCGACGGCGGGTAACCTCTCTGCCATTGCGACTTGTTCTGCAACAGCTTCAGAGGCAATGGATTCTGCAACAGCTTCAGGATCCGATTCAGTAACGATCGACCGTCGCCGGGAACGTCGTCCTGCGGATGATTCAGCTTCTACCGTTGGCAATTCTACGGTCTCTAGCAAATTTCCTTGTACGGGCGACACCTCTATCGGCGCGACCTCGATCGGACTGCGCGATCGCTTTTGCTGCACCAAACTGTCATATTCCTCAACGGACATTTCGCTCTTGAGGATCCGACCGATCGTAGTATTGCTCACCCCGTACCGTTCTGCGATCGTCAAAGCGTTCTCAGCGGGGTGGCGATAGAGTTCTACGATTTTACGTTTATCTGCTGCAGTTAGTCGTCGAGCGCTCATGTAGCCACAGGATGGAATTTGCCTTACTTATTCTAAGCCTTCGACTCCCAAAGCAGTCAGAAAATCCCATCAAGAAACTGGAATTTCGATCACTTGCCCCGTTTCCGCCGATCGCCGGGCTGCTTCTGCCACCTTCAAGGTGTATAAACTCTCCTGTACCGTGACATATAGCGGTTTACCCTCAAAGAGGTGATCTAGTACTGCAGCAGTATCCTTGGCGAATAGGCCGCGACGGGTACCCACCGCCAAATTATGCGACCCTTGAGCATTGACCCACATACCATTATCGCCATCAAAAATTAATCCACCCTGACTACCATGCACTTCCAGTTTGCGTTCCGTTTGCCACAGGGCTTCCCCTTTACCGTAGATCACATCTAGGATTAATCCCTGCTGGAATTGCAACTGGACGGAACAGAGGCAACTGCTGTAATAGGCGGGATCGACCCCATTGGTGTGCTGATAATTCACCCGGCAACTGATGGAAGTGACTTGGCCAAAGGCATGGGTAAACCGATGTAAACGCGACAATGCACCCGTTAAGGGAAAGCCAAACAGTTGATGATTAAATGTCCACTTCTGGGGTGCAGGGCGTTGGGGATTGATTGTGGCGTAGCGGGCATAGAAGGGGTTGCCAATTTTGGATAAATTCTCCAGCAGTGCTTGATGCACACCACCCATTAGTTCAATATGTTCCACATGCAGGAGCCGTTTCTGATTTGCGGCCAGGGCAATTAAGGATTCAGCCTCGGATACATCCAGTGCTAGGGGATATTCCACCACTACATGCTTCCCGGCAAATAGAGCGGCTCGGGCGATCGCGGCATGGTCTGCATTGAGGTTGGAAATAATGACCAGATCCACCGCCGATGAATTAACTACGCCCTGCCAAGAGTCAAAGGCTTGGGTTTGATGGGTTGTGGCAAAGACGTCTAATTTGTCACGGGTATGACCCGCCACACCGATTAACTGAGCACGGGGTTCTTCATTAATCACCTCTGCCCGCACCTTGGCGGCGTAACCTGTACCGATGAGCCCTACTCCGATCGGAGGTGTCAACGTTCCCTGTGCCATCTTTTGCTCCCAGCCTCACCATGGTTGTCTAGTCTTAAGGTTACTAGGATTCGACGAGAGACTTGCAGGCGTGCCAATTTTTTGTTGAAGGGGTGGATGATGTGATGGTTAGTCGGGGGCTTGTGTGTAGGAGTCACGGTGGTTCCTCCCCTAGCGTTCTCGTTCAGGGTTTAACCCTTGGAGATAGGAAATAAATAGCGCAGCATAGCCACGCCGCCAACCATCACTAGCGAAATAATGATGAGCATGAGTGCGATCGGTGACATATTTCTGATCAAAGCGTCTGGGGACAAAAATGTGACAAATCTGTGTGATTTCTTCTACCGTAACAACTAGACTTGACGGTGCTATGACTGGCATATCACAGCTGCGTGACTGGGGGATGTCATACGTCCGTCCCAGGGATTTCTATGTTCGCAGATTACCGAGATCCCCTTCTGCCAGAGTTTTTTCTTCGATGCGGTATTTTGTGAAGCTCAACCGCATCTGTGTTGTTGGCAAGTCACATCCATCCACTCATCTACCCATCTACTGCTCCCCTGGGAATGTTCTATGTCCGTTGTTCCCTTAGGTATTTCCTTTTTTGGCGATCGGTAGAGAAAATGCAAAGGTGCTGCCTTTCCCTAACTCGCTTTGTACGGTAATTGTGCCCTTTTGTAATTCCACTAAGCGACGTGAGATTGCCAGCCCAATGCCCGTACCGCCGGAATTACGATTCCTCGATCGATCCGATCGCCAAAACCGTTCAAAGACGTGGGGTAAATCTTCTTGGGCAATGCCTTTGCCGGTATCTTCCACGGCGATCCAGAGCATTCCCGACTGCGGCCAAGCCCTAACCATCACATAGCCGATCGAGGTGTAGCGTAGGGCATTGCCAATCAGATTGACCAGGACTTGTTCCACCCGCTCTGGATCGGCATAGACATTGGGTAAATCCTTGGAGCAGTCCAACTTCAGTTCCGTTTCTCCGCCAATTAACTGGTCGGAAAAACGCTGCACGAGGGCATTTAACAAGGGCCAAATCTCAAAGGAACGGGGATCGATCGGCAAATATCCGGCTTCCGCCTTAGATAGCTCTTGCAAATCGTTAACCAACCGCTTCAGCCGTCCGGTTTCCCGCGCCAGTCGATCGTAAATTTCCGGTGTGGGATCGATCGTGCCGTCGGCCATGCCTTCCAGATAGCCTTCCACGATCGTGAGTGGGGTGCGTAACTCATGGGTCAGGTCACTCACCAGATCCCGGCGGCGTTGTTCCACATCTTCCAACGCCAAGGCCATCCGGTTAAAACTGTCGGCAAAGCGGTTCAGTTCTGGAATATCGCTGGCAGGCATGCGTTCCTCTAGGTTCCCGGCGGCAAATTTTTGGGTAATCCGCTGCATCTGGATCAACGGCTGCACAATCCGTTTGGAGACCAGGTAGCTCAGAAATCCCGCCGCACTGCCGCCCAAAATCATCGACCAAAACGCACCCCGGCTCCAGGCGGATTCAAAGCCATCCACCAACCGCCTTTTGACGGCATAAAGTGTAAAGCCCTGAAACTCCATGGTTTGCAGGTGTTCAACAAATAACTGCGGCGAATAGTACTTCCCGATCGCCAACAGTGTTCCAATGCCCACCACCATGACCACAATGTGGGACAAAAATAGTCTGGCCCGGAGCCCAAGTGCTGGCATTGATTTCTCCACTCACCGCTTCCTCAAATTTAGAGAGGATTATGTCACTCTCTCTGTAACTAGTTTCTCAATTCAGAAGTGCCTAACCCGGACTAACTGGCATCTTCAAATTTATACCCTACCCCAATGACCGTTTTAACAAAGGTGGGGCTCGAGGGATCGGGCTCAATCTTTTTGCGTAGACGGGCAATGTGGGTATCGACGACCCGTTCATCACCGAAGAAATCGCTACCCCACAACTTATCAATCAGTTGGCTGCGGTTCCAGACCCGACCGGGATAGCTGAGAAACGTCGCGAGCAGATCAAATTCCAGCGTGGTCAGATCTAAAGATTCCGGCTGCTGCTCCGGTAAATGGCGTGTGGCCGATCGTTGATCCATGTCGATCGTAAAGCTGGCGGTTTGGTAGGTTTGGCTTTGGCCCCCTTGGCGTAGCGATCGCCGCAACAACGCCCGCACCCGTGCCACTAATTCCTTAGGACTGAAGGGCTTCACCATATAGTCATCGGCTCCGGTGGAAAGACCAATGATGCGATCGATCTCTTCACCCTTAGCGGTCAGCATCAAAATGTAGGGATCCTTGGCTCCTGGTTTTTGCCGAATTCGGGCGCAGACTTCCAATCCGTCTAATTCTGGAATCATCAAATCCAAAATAATCAAATCGGGCTGCATTTCCTGAAATACTTGGAGCGCCGATCGGCCATCCCGGCAGGAACGACAAGTAAAGCCTTCCTTTTCTAGGTAAAGCTGAATCAGTTGGGCAATTTCGGCTTCATCTTCAACGATCAGGATTTGCATGACTTGAAATCATCCTTCACTCTTCACTGTCAGTGTAGCTTCCCAGCCCATTTCTAGGATTTTTGACTCGGAGACAAACTTGGGGATAAACAAAGTGAAAAATAGGGGTTGCTAAATTCTCAATCTTCCGGTTATATTAATAGAGACGACGCGGGGTAGAGCAGTCTGGTAGCTCGTCGGGCTCATAACCCGAAGGTCCATGGTTCAAATCCATGCCCCGCCACTTAATAAGACTCTAATGAGTGCTTTAAAATTCGTAAAGGCTCCAGCGGGTAACTGTTGGAGCCTTTAACGTTTATTTCATCAAATTGATTTCACTAAGTTGATTTCACCAACATTGTGAAGCTTGCCTTAGTTTGTAACTTGCTTGAGTGGAGAACCCACCTGCGATTATTCTCTTCAAGAGTTGAGTAAACTGATGTATCGTTTACCGTCTGCGGAATTCCAGAGCATCGTCATGTAGTTTGGCTGGCACGATCGGGGTAGGTTCAATGGTGTAGTTTGACTTGCCTGAGTTAACCTTCAATGAAATTGCTGAAAAATTTGATCCGATCGTCGCTTTTTCGCCCATCCTAAAATATGTGATTTTTCACGGTTGGTTAACACCATGACAGCGAAGCAACTTCTTCAGGAACTGCCGTCCGACCTTTTACGTGAACGTCTTCCTCGCCATGTGGCGGTGATTATGGATGGCAATGGACGGTGGGCGAAGCGTCGGGGGCTCCCACGCATCATGGGCCATCGCCGAGGGGTGGATGCTTTGAAAAACCTACTGCGGTGTGCGCGGGATTGGGGGATCGAAGCGCTGACGGCCTATGCCTTTTCCACGGAAAACTGGGGCAGACCGATCGAAGAAGTAGAATTTCTCATGATGCTTTTTGAGCGGATTTTGCGGCGGGAACTCCAGGAGATGATGGAGGAAAACGTGCGGATTCGATTTGTGGGTAATCTTTCCCGGTTGCCGGAGTCGTTGCAAGCGGCAATCGATCGCGCTATGACGCTGACCCGTGACAACACTGGCATTCAGTTTACTGTCGCCACGAATTACGGTGGACGCCAGGAAGTTGTCCAGGTTTGCAAATCGATCGCGGCGCAAATTCAGCAGGGAACTCTCCAGTTGGAGGATATTGACGAATCGACGATCGAACGTCATCTCTATACCTCCGGAATTTGCGACCCTGACTTACTCATCCGCACCAGTGGGGAAATGCGGATCAGTAATTTCCTGCTGTGGCAGTTGGCCTATGCTGAGATCTACGTGACAGATGCCATGTGGCCCGACTTCGATCGGCAACAATTCCATGCCGCCTTGCTAGATTACCAAAGCCGAGAACGACGCTTTGGCAAAGTCGGCACCCGACTGTAGCGTTCACCGACCCTCCTACCCCCTTTCCCGCCCACCCCTCGCCCTCTCAAAACGTCTCAATGAATGTTCCAGCGGCGTCTCCAACTAGACGTGGATTCTAGTTGTGACGCCGTTTGTTCTTGCTGGTGCCTTTCGAGAATGACAGCAGCCGAATCGGATAACAGGGGATCGCGGTAGGGAATGGCTGCCCGTGTTTTGAGGTGCTCCTGCTCCATGGGTGAGAGGGGCTGTAAGGGAGTTGGTGGCCAAGCGGAGATCGTCCCCTGAGACCATTCATGGGGCAAATGGGTGTCGCCGAGGGGAATGCTACCAATCTGTAAGCCCGCTGCTAGTAAGGCCGATCGTACGGAGGCCGATCGAGAATATGTGGAAAGGATGCCATCCGGTGCTAAACACTGGGCGACTTGGGCAAAAAACTCGATCGTCCAGAGTTGCGGACAGCGACGAGGCGAAAAGGGATCAAAAAAGATGGCGTCGGCTTGGAATCCCTGGGCAATGAGGGATTGAATCGTTTGTCGTGCATCTCCAATCAGTAGGTGAGCTTGGAGGGTGGGCTGTAAGCATTCGTGGTGTTCCGCTAATGTTTGCAGCACCTGCTGAACGGGCGCAGTCCAACTGGCGATGAGATCGGGAGCGATCGCGCCTAGGGGCACGGTGGGATCAATTTCTAAACCATAAATTTCAACCTGGCAGTCTGCATTGACTTGCCAAACAGTTTCCAATGCCGCCGCTGTGTTGTATCCCAAGCCGTAGCAAATGTCTAATAGCTTGAGCCGAGGCCGTTGCGCTTTTTCCCGTAATTGGGTTACCTCCGAAAACTTCTGAAAGGCTTCAGCTTTTGCCCCTTGGCGACTGTGAAACGATTCGCCGAACTCCTCAGAAAAAAAGGTGTAGGAACCATCGTCGGTGCTTTGCGGAACCCAGATCATAGACAACCCATTTGAGATCTCTCAAGAAAAACTGAAAGTCGTTTGAGCGTTAGTCTACCTTTGAGCATTCGTCTTATCAACTAGAAAAAGTGCTACGTGATCAGGTGGGATATCCGTGACGGCTATTCGCGCAAACTATGTTCGCAGCCTTCATTCGATAAAAAAGGAGTCATTTGTGTGACTCCTAAAGTTATAGGGATGAAAATTGCGAAAACATTGAATGGTATTAAAAACGGTCATCGGAATCGGTGAGCAGTTGAGATGGCTGCGCTAGCCCTGACGGTATCTAGCGACTGCTCCCAAACACTTGTGCCCAATAATGACCATATTGATCATTGGACTTCGCATAGCCAAATCCAATTTCCTTAAAGTTACGATTGAGAATATTGGCCCGGTGTCCAGGACTCTTCATCCATTGTTGAATCGTACTGGATGCCGCGGCATTGCCCGCAGCGATGTTCTCACCCACATAGGAGTATTTGTAGCCTACGGCGTTGACGCGATCGGCCACGGACGAACCATTGGAACCTTTGTGGCTGAAGAACTGCTTTTGTACCATGTCTTGAACATGGGACTGTGCTGCTTGGTTGAGAAGTGACGATAATTTCAGGGGAGCCAGCCCTGCTTTTTTACGCTCTGCATTGGTCAATCGCAACAGTTCCGTTTGGAAATCCGCTGACGTGGCCGCTGCAACCACCGTCGGCTTAGCCGGAACGGAGATTTGCGCTTTACTGGGTAAGTGATAGAGACTAATTGCTAACAGACAGGCAAGAGCTGTCGAGGGCAGAACAAAAGGAGAACTTGTCATATCAGCTTTTAACCGAGTGAACATATCCTACCAACGCCACCCCAGATAGTTTGTGATGCAACTTTGGTTAGAACTGTGATTGCGATCGCATCCAAGCTCGAACTAAGCGAATTTCATCAAACCCGTAGGTTTCGCCCACGACTTCGCGAATGGCCGTTAGTGACTCACTCCGAAGTTGCTGGATAGCTTGGGCAATCACGGCGCGGCGATCGTCTGCAATGAGGCGATCGATCTGCACGGCATGCCCCCGCTCCAACAACACCACAAGATGCTCCCAAACCGTCCCCATACGGAGGTTTCGGGCTTCTGCAATGGCCGCAGGTGTATATCCCTCTTGGTGGAGAGAAAGCGTTTGTAGATGGGTAGGGCTGACGTTGGGATGTTGGGAAGGGTTCCGCTGAATAATTTTCTGATTGACGCGACTGGTGGTCTGAGTTGCTGATTGAAAATTTGTCCCGAAAGAAATTAATTTAGACGGGGGACGAGATGGTGTTGCAATGGGGCGGTCGGGGGGTGGCGTAGTGGTTAATCCTTGTTCTGTCCGAAAATTGCTAATCTCTTGAAGAAAAATATCGCCATATTTGTCTAATTTACGACTGCCTACCCCAGATAATTTCAGAAATTGTTGTCGGTTAAAGGGTTGTTGTTCTGCCATTTCCCGCAGTGTGGCATTAGAGAAAACGGCATAGGGAGGGTTTCCCTCATCATCAGCGATCTGTTTGCGTAATTTTCGCAGTCGATCGTACAACTCTTCAACTTGGTCGTTACCCATATCGCTGCGTTGAATGGTGACTTCCGATCGCTGCGGTTCCACGGCGACCATAACCTGACGCTGTCCTCGCAAGACTTCCCAACTCAGATCGTTCAATTGCAGGACGGCGTAGCCATCGGTGGCTTCGTCGACTAAGCCTTGATGTACGATCGATCGGGCTAGAAGTTTCCATTGTTCCGTACTTTTATCTTTGCCGATGCCATAGGTAGAGAGTTGATCATGTTTATTCTGCAAGATGCGTTTTTCCTTTGACCCGCGCAGCACGTCGATCGCGTAATTGATACCGTAATGCTGACCCCGTTGGGCAAACCGTGCTACGCAGGATAGAAACTTTTGAGCGTCGATCGTCCAATCTTCGATCGGCTTAGGAAAGCGGCAGTTATCACAGTTGCCGCAATGGCCAGGAAAACTTTCGCCAAAGTAGCCGAGTTGCACTGTGCGACGACATTCCAACGCTTCAGCGTAGTTGATCACGCGGCGGAGTTGTTGTTGAGCAATGCGTTGTTCTTCTGCTAAGGGTTCGCCAGTCGTGGGATCGCATTTTTGGCTGATGATAAAGTCGATCGTTTTGACATCACCCATACTGTAGTAGAGCGTAGAGACAGCAGGTTCCCCATCCCGTCCCGCCCGCCCAGATTCCTGGTAATAGCCTTCGATATTTTTCGGTAAGCTGTAGTGAATGACAAATCGAACGTCCGGTTTGTTGATTCCCATTCCAAAGGCAATCGTTGCTACAATGACTTGAACATCATCTCGAATGAAACTCAATTGATTTTTTGTTCTAGTTTCAGCATTGAGTCCCGCGTGGTAGGGCAGTGCTTTAATCCCATCTTTGCAGAGCTTGGTAGCAACTTCTTCGACGTTCTTTCGGCTAAGACAATAGACAATGCCTGATCCATCAGCTTGGCGGATCTGTTCCAACATTTCTGCGTAGGTGTTGCGGTCTTTGGGGCGGACTTCGTAGTAAAGATTGGGCCGATTGAAGCTGCTGACTTGGACAAAGGGGTTGCGCAGGCCCAGTTGGGTGATGATGTCGGCGCGAACTCGTTCTGTGGCGGTGGCGGTTAGGGCCCAGATGGGAACTTGAGAATAGTGCGATCGCAGGTAGGCCAGTTGACGATATTCTGGGCGGAAGTCGTGGCCCCATTCGGAGACGCAGTGGGCTTCGTCGATCGCGAAGGCGGCAATGCCGATCGTGGATTGAATCTGGGGTAGGAAGGAGAAGAGAAATTCGTCGCTAAGGAGGCGTTCTGGGGCGACGTAGAGGAGTTTGATTTTGCCGTTGAGGATGTCTTGGGTGCGCGATCGGGCTTCCTCTGCACTGAGGCTGCTGTTGAGAAAGGTTGCCAGAATGCCGTTATTTTGCAGCAATTGCACTTGGTCTTGCATGAGGGCGATCAACGGCGAAACGACGATCGTTAGGCCGGGACTGAGGAGAGCGGGTAGTTGAAAACAAAGGGATTTACCGCCACCCGTCGGAATGAGGACGAGAACGTCTTGGCCGTTAATCGCTGCTTCAATAATTTCCCGTTGCCCTGGACGAAAACTATCGTACCCAAAGTAGTGTTTGAGGTACTGTTCCAAAAGTTCGGTGGTGGCGGAGGAGGAAGGAGGAACTGCCATAGACCTGAAGGTTGCACTGAGGCTAGGGTAGCGTATTGGATGAGCTCGATCGCAGGAATCTTGTTAATTCAAGTTACTTCGATCTATGTGAATTCGATCGATCAACCCTCCTAAATCGCCTGCAACATCTTCCCTAGGGTTTCTCCCATTGAGGCCATCCCATAGTGCTGAACACAGCGTTGTCTAGCTCGATACCCCTTTTCCTGGGCTTCATCCCAATGGGCAAAAATGTGTTGAATGGTCTCAGCAATCTGCTGGGGCTGCCCTGGTTCTACTAAATAGCCTGTATCCTGCAAGATTGCGGGAATATCGCCGACCCGTGTTGAGAGAATCGGTTTCCCCATGGCCATCCCATCGCTGAGCTTGAGGGGAAACTGGGCTTGGGCTGTCAAGGTATCCCGTTGCGGAACGACCACCACATGGGCTGCTGATACTAACTCCGGCATTTTTTCCACGGGCGATCGTGGCAATTGTACGATCCATTTACCCCAGCGTTGCTTTAAGCGATCGTCGTAGTCATCGTAGGGACTTCCGCCAATAATCACCACCCGCAAATCATCTTGATTGAGAATTTCCAGCGCTGCTAGCACATCCTCAACTCCTTTGTGGGGACGGGGCGCACCAGGAAACATCAGGACGCGATACTGATCTAACCCATAGCGCGATCGCACTTGATCCGGGTCGTAGGGGGCTGGATCGAATAAATCCGTATCCTTGCCATTGGGAACATACAGACCTCCAAACCGCTGTTGCAAAAAGCTGGTGTCTACGGTTAGCGCGTTGGCCTTGGCTACCCATCGTTCTAGCCATTTCACATAGAGCGGATGGTCGGGTTCGCGTAATTGTCCGTGGGGTTTGAACAGATCCCGGTAGAGTTGCTTGGGCGAGGGTTTGTACTGCCAATCATCTCCGCCACACCAACTCAATTCCCAGTCATCCATATCCAACCAGAGCGGTTGACCCGTCTGCCAGCGCCGCATCAGCCCAACGCCAAAACTGCTGGGCTTAGGTTTTACGGCATATAAAATATCGCCATCTAAGTGCGTCAGGAGCGATCGTACAGCTTTCCACCAGTGGGGATGGGACTGGCCGGGAATCGCAATCACCGGGATGCCGTTGGGGGGCACTGCGTACAAGTCTGGCCCAAACTGCAACCCGACTACCTCAACTGCACAGTCTAGTTGCAACAGCACTTGGCCGAGTAAAAAAGCACGAACAGCGCCACCCCCGGACAAATCACTAACAATCAGAGAAACCTTGGGCATGGCGAACATTCAGCGATCGTCCAGTGCGATCGTGCTAATTGGTCATGCTCAGTCTGCCCAATTTAAGACTATCTAGCACACGAATAATTTGTTGCCGTTCTTCAGGACTGACCTTTTGTCCTGACAATAATGTTGCGGTCATCAAAAGATACACTTGACGACTCATACGGCCCGATCGATAAACTTCTTCAATGAGCATTTGCAGCGACCCATTAATTCGTTTTGGAATCCGTACCATGGCGTTCAACACTGTAATTCGTGTAGGCAATCGAGGAGACAAAAAATCGGTAGAAGCAAAAACTGAGAATTTTGCAGGATTGAGTCACCTTATTAAAGTGACGGTCAATCTATCCCTTGTCGCAGAAGAGTCTATATCTTGTGAGGGACGCTATCTCAGGACGTATTGAATTAGGAACACTTACTATGTGAGTATGACCCGCCTACCGGCAAAATCATCCGCATTATTACTGAAATTCTTTTCGCACAAACTACTGTCTTGAGGTGTATCCGCAGAAACACTGAAATACTCCTTCAAGAAGATGAATAATGGGTTAAAAGAATGAATTTTTCTAAATAAATTCTCGCGACTAAACGTCAGTCTCCTTGCTGCGATCGTCCTCTCATTTTTTCTCGCCCAAAAATCTGGATTTTCCCTTAACTTGCGTTGGCTCATGCAGATACACCGTCTTCCCACTAGTTCAACGAATTACATTTTTTTACTGTATAGCCTTGCGGCAAAAGCGGCTGTAGTGGTTGACCCCACAGAGGCAGATCCCGTCTTAGAGATCCTCACAAAATTGGATGCGGATTTGCTTGCGATTTTGAATACCCATCACCATTGGGATCATGTAGGCGGCAATCAAACCCTATTGCAGACCTATCCCCAGGCAGAGGTCTATGCCAGTGTGCAAGATCGGGGACGAATTCCTGGACAAACCCAATTTTTGCAGGCGGGCGATCGCATTACTGTCTTCGATCGCGGTGCAGAGGTCTTCTTCATTCCTGGTCACACGCGGGGCCACATTGCCTATTATTTCCCGCCAGCTTTGGGGGAAACCTGGGGCGAGCTCTTTTGCGGGGACACGATTTTTTCGGCGGGTTGTGGGCGCTTATTTGAAGGCACCCCTGCCCAAATGGTGCAATCTTTAACCCAGCTAAAACAGTTGCCGGACAAGACCCGCATCTGGTGTGCCCATGAATATACACTCAGTAATCTAAAATTTGCATTGACCGTTGAGCCCGATAATGTCGATCTGTACAATCGTTACCAGGAAGTAAAAGCCCTGCGCGATCGCCATCAGCCTACTATTCCCACTGAAATGGGCTTGGAAAAACGAACCAATCCGTTTCTCCGCTGGGAAAATCCTGTGATTCAGCAAGCGATGGGACAAGCTGACCCGATCGCGACCTTTGCTGAGCTACGCCACCGTAAAGATCGCTTCTAAAAGACGAAAAGACGCTTCTAAAATGCTGGATGCCCTCAGACTGGCCTTAGAAGGGACGAAACGCGGCCATCCGCCCCGCATTGCTTCCGATCGATTTGATAACTTGCTTGCCATTTTGTTGCAGAATCACGATCGGTTCCCCTTGGTTCTGCATCCGAATTTCCTTCAGAAGGACTTGCCCACCGGAAAGGTAATCTCCCGGTTGGACATAGCGAGCCGTGACTTCATTGGGTGCTTTTGCGATCGCCATCGTGCGATTGCCCACCTGCACGACTCCCGTAATTTCGACACTTTCCGCCAACTCGGTTAGGGAAGGGGGAGCCAAAGGCGCAGACATGGGTGCAGACATTGGCGCAGAGATTGGATTAATCGCTAACGGTGGCAGTGCCGATGACGGTAGTGGTGGCATTGCACGGGGGGTTGGGAGAGGCCGCAGAGCAATCTGCGGTAGGCGCTGGTTGGATTTTCTGGCGAGATTTCCTGCTTTAGCCGCTCCCGTTTTGGCGTTGGTGCTGGGCTTTGGCCCGGTCGATCGTAGGCTACCTGCGGGAAGCGTAATGACCGTTTGGCTGGGTAACAGCGTTGAAAAAGGATCGCGCTTATTGGCCACTGCTGTTTGGGCCACTCGGGTTTCGGCCTTAGTACTTTTCATCAAACCCGGTACTGGCACGGTGGCTAGGATAGGGGCCTCGGGCAGCTTGGCTGGACTGGGTTGGCCAGTCTTCCCTTGCACGATCGGTGAGGGAAAGTTTTGGGGCGCACCGGCTGCAGCGGTTTCCTGGGCCATATTTTGTGAGGTTTGCGACTGAGGTTGTCCATTACAGCCCACAAGGAGAATGAGTCCACTGATTCCAGCGAGTCGCGTCACGATTTTACTCATGGTGCACCAATTCCCAGTACATCTGCTCATACAGCTACCAAGATACAGGGATCTCTTAAAAGTGCACGATTTTTTAATCAAGCTGGTCTGTCAGCAGGTGGGTGGGTAATTGAGTAGGTGGGTAGGTGAGTGGATGGGTGAAGCGACTCTCTATTCGGTGTGATTTTGCAACCATTGGGCGTAGAGATCGGGTCGTCGATCGCGGGTACGATCGATTTGCTGCTGCCGTCGCCATTTTTCAATTTCTTTGTGGTTTCCCGATCTCAACACTGCTGGAACTTCCATGCCCCGAAATTCTGACGGACGGGTGTAGTGGGGATAGTCCAGTAAGCCCTCCCCTTCAAAACTTTCAAACTTGAGGGAATCCACTTTGCCGATCGTACCGGGTAACAGGCGAATTGTGCCATTTAACAGGGCCAGCGCCGGAATTTCCCCACAGGTCAAGACAAAATCACCCAGGGACACTTCCCGCGTCACAATGCTCATGACCCGTTCATCTACCCCTTCGTAATGGCCACAGAGCACAATCACCTGATCATAGGTGACAAGCTCCTTAAAGAGTCCTTGGGTCATGGGTTGGCCCTGGGGCGTGACGTAGATCAGATCTTGCTTAGGCAAGCTGGGCAAGGACTCGATCGCGGCAAAAACGGGTTCTGGCTTAATCACCATGCCGACGCCCCCACCGTAGGGTTCATCATCTACCTTGTGATGTTTGTCCGTGGTGAAGTCCCGTGGATTAGTCAGATGAACCTCTGCAATGCCCTTCTCCAGCGCTTTACCCAACAACCCCGACTGGAGGGGCGACGCAAAGAAATCTGGAAATAGTGTGAGGATATCAAAGCGCATGGGAGAGATCGATCGCGAACCGAATCATCCTCCCATGAAATGTAGAACGGGAGGCAGTACCTGGGGAGGACAATTCTTCTCTTGCGGAATTAATCCTCATCATCCGGGTTGGAGGGTTGATTGGAGTTGGCTTGAGTCATCCCTTCTTTAAATCCCCGTAGGGTTTTGCCAAATGTGCTACCCAATTCTGGAATTTTCTTGGGGCCAAAAATCACCACCGACACCAGTAGAATGATGATGACTTCTGTCCAGCCCAAATTAAACATAAGTTCCCTCCGCTTCTTTTCTGTCTATGCGGCGATCGAGAAATCCGGTGGCCGCTCTGCTTCATGTTCTATCCCTCTTCACTATAGAACGGAAACCGATCGGGAATTTCGGAACTCAAGGTTGGCTGACCAAGGCTGGATCTCAATTTGCAAGGTGGGCGGGCTGCCCTTGACTCGAATGCAGTGGGATTAAAGCATGCCTCGCACCTGTCCTGTGTTTAACACCAGCAAAGCTTCTTCTGCGGTCTGTAACCGCTTATCGAGGCTCATTTCCGTCATCCATTGCAACCAATCGGTAAAGGCTGGACTGAGATCGATGACCTGTTCCAATTGCAATTGTCCTTGTTTGCGAGGAAGGGTACTGGGAAGTTGCCCCGTGACTAAATGCACGATCGTGGATCCTAAGCTATATAAATCTGATGCCATAACTGCCCGTCCACTAAACTGCTCCGGCGGCATATAGCCATCAGTGCCGACGATCGAAAAGACCGATCGCTCGGAAGTGCGCATCATTTTGACCGAGCCAAAATCTACCAGGTGGGGACGGCGATCGGCCAGGACAATGTTTCCCGGTTTCAAGTCACGGTGAATCAGAGGGGGTGTTTGGCGATGGAGATAGGCCAGAATTTTGAGTAATACCGTTGCTAATTCCTTCGCTTCTGGTTCTGTAAACGTTCGTCCCAGTTGGAGCAAGTCCTGAAGGGATTTGCCTGGTACGTATTCCTGCACTAAGACCATCGCCTTTCCCATCGGCAATTCATGCTCAAAATAGCCCAGGTACTTGGGAATGCAGGGATGGTCTAGGGCTCGGAGCGCCCGCATCTCCCGCTCAAAATGTTTAAGATCACTGGGGACGAGCTGCTCATCTACAAACAGCAGTTTGAGCACCACCCTTTGTTGGCTGATTAAATCTCGACCTAAGAGAGTCCAATGCCCTGCTTGCTTGTTGAGTTGTTGTTCCACTTGATAGTGATTGCCGAGAATTTGCCCAGCCATAGGATTTTTTCAAGGTAGATTGCAAGGTAAATCTTTACAGTTGTTCATACCGTCAAAATGTTGCCCCTGCGAGCGGTATTCTAAGAAGAGCTTTGCCGTGGCAACCTATGGGAGCGTTCTATCCCTTGTCCACGCTGCCCTACGATAGCGATTCCTTGACTATTCCACTGTGCATTTCTCAAATGACATGACTGTAAACCTCCCTGACTCTTCCATCCGACTGCAGCAGCATCCGACCATTCGTCAATTGGCTGATCAAATCGATTCCATTTGGCATAAGCACTTAGATCTGCAACCCTACGATCTGCCAGAGGATCTTGGTTATGTGGAAGGGCGCATGGAAGGGGAAAAGCTAATCATTGAGAATAAATGCTACCAGACACCCCAATTTCGCAAATTGCATTTGGAACTGGCAAAGGTGGGAAACAATCTTGACATTCTGCATTGTGTTATGTTTCCCCATTCTAGCTATGCAATTCCCATGTTTGGTGCCGACCTGGTAGCAGGCCGAGGCCAAATCAGCATGGCGATCGCCGATCTTTCACCCACCAGCGACGATCGGCGGCTACCCGATAACTACTGTGAATGTCTCAACGAACTACCAGAACTGACCTTTGCCCAACAGCGTAAATTTCCTACCTGGGGTGATATTTTTTCACCCTTCTGTTTGTTCATCCAGCCCCAGAGTGCTGAGGAAGAACAGCAGTTCCTCGATCGGGTGAGCCACTATCTGACGATCCACTGCCAACAGGCCGTTGCCACTCAACCCACCCCCGAACGGGAAGCAGAGCTCTTGACAGGTCAGCGCTACTATTGCAGCCAGCAACAACAGAACGACAAAACCCGTCGCGTCCTCGAAAAAGCCTTTGGCACCGCTTGGGCCGATCGTTACATGACTACCGTTTTGTTTGACATGGTGTAGCAGCCAGCCGGTTAGTCTAGCTTGGTGTAACCGCAAGTAAGGGAACAGCGCATAAATAAAATCCCAATTGGGTAGGGGTAGGAGAGTAAAAGGGGAGGAGGGTAGGGAAATGAAGAGGGGATATTATTTCTTTGCAAATCCCTAACTGTAATCTAGTTTTGGACTAGAGAGGTTAGGAATGCTTGCAGGGACTGTTTACTAACCGGATTTTTTGATCCCGTTACAAATTTAAATATCCATTCAAATTCTGTAGGGATTGCTAGAAAATGTTTTCAAGATGCCAAAATCTCCCCTAGGGAGGTTGTTTACCTTCAAAAGGTAGTCTTTTGAACGTTATTTTGATCAGGAACTTCCCCCGATCGAAAAATTCTCTGTCTGCAAAATTTATTAAAAAGTAGCCTGGAATACAGAATTTCACCCTATGAATTGATGCAATTCAATAGAAGGGTACGAATCTGATCTATGTCAATGAGATTCCAGGTCAAAACGCTTCAATTCTGAGTGCAGCTTCTTGAGTGCAGAGCCGGTATGGATTTTCCCTCACGCTCAATCCATGCAGATTCAGTCATCTGCACTGTATCTACGCCATCAGTAGTTGTAAGGTCTAAAATTTGTGTTGAATCAATTTTTACGAATTGGATTAGTTGCCTTAGGGCTCTTCGCATTCCCCCTTTGTGGGGTTGCCTGGGCGGATCCCACCCCTGTTGAGGCCGCTCAAACGACTGCAAATACAGCACTCTCAAACGCTGACACAGCTTGGTTGTTGATTTCTACAGCCTTGGTTCTGTTGATGACGCCAGGATTGGCATTTTTCTACGGTGGATTTGTTCGCTCCAAGCACGTGCTTAACACGATGATGATGAGCTTCATCATGATGGGCATTGTGGGGGTCACCTGGGTGCTGTGGGGCTATAGCCTGTCCTTTGCTCCGGGTAATCCCTTTATTGGCGGTCTACAGTGGCTCTTCCTGAATGGAGTGGGTCTAGAGACAACGGATTACCTCAAAGGCTCTGCACCGGAAGAAGTCGTTTCCTACGCAGCTACGGTTCCCCACCAGCTTTATATGCTGTACCAGATGACCTTTGCGATCATCACCCCTGCACTCATTTCAGGCGCGATCGTTGAACGGATCAGCTTTAAAGCGTATTTCTGGTTCATGATTCTTTGGGCTGGCATCCTGTATCCCATTTTTGCCCACATGGTTTGGGCGAAGGGTGGATTTCTCGGTCTGTATGGGGGGTTGGGTGCCCTCGACTTTGCGGGTGGAACCGTAGTCCACATCAGCTCTGGGGTCTCAGCGCTTGTAGCAGCTTGGGTGATTGGTCCTCGTAAAACCTATCCCAACCAACCCGCTGCGCCCCATAATGTGCCTTTCATTCTTTTGGGTGCAGGGTTACTGTTCTTCGGCTGGTTTGGGTTCAACGGAGGCAGTGCACTGGCTTCTGGCGGTTTGGCGGCAGCGGCTGTTACCACCACAACCATTTCAGCTACCGCAGCGGGTTTGATGTGGGTCATTTTGGAATGGGTGTTGCGGGGCAAACCAACGGCGGTGGGAATTGCAACAGGGATTGTGGCTGGATTGGTGGGGATTACCCCTGCTGCTGGTTTTGTTTCCCCCCTGTCTGCTTTACTCATCGGTGCCATCACTACCACCTGCTGCTTCTTTGCCGTCAGCTTGAAGGCGAAACTTCAATTTGATGATTCCTTGGATACCTTCCCAGTGCATGGCGTGGGTGGAACGGTAGGAGCGATCTTGACGGCTGTCTTTGCAGACCTTGCTGTCAATTCCGCTGGGAAAGATGGCGTCCTGAAAGGGAACTTTGGTGAACTGGGCGTTGAATTGGTGGCGATCGCTGTTACCTATGCAATTGCAGGGATCGGCACCTTTATTATCCTAAAGATTCTGGATGCCACGATCGGATTGCGCACCAGCGAAGAAACCGAATACCGAGGTCTCGATATCAACGAGCATGGTGAAGAAGCTTACGGTGAAGAACTTGCTGCGGGTCTGAGCTTCACTGCCAAGTAGGTGCTGCTGGAAGGGCAATTTCTCAATCACGGTACTCTCTTTTCATTGCAAACCCCCCTAACCAACTGGCTGGGGGGTTTTTTGATGCCCAGTGATTGAAAGGGTAGGTTTTAGCGTTTGGTTTCGTTTTCACGGCGACGACGATCGCGCCAATCAGCAGCAGTGATATAAATGACGCCGCCCGTGATTCCCGCTAGCAACAGTGCAGCAGCCACTTCTAAGGTGGTAAACAGTGTCGTACTCATGGGACTGTCAAATGTTTCGCGATAGGTCAAATCAAAACAGATCAATCCAAACGAATCAATCAAAACAGATACAAATAGCGAGAGACGCACCATTGGCACGTCTCCTACAAGGGATTCGATCGTTCGATCGAAGGGATAAACCGGTGTCACACTGGTAATTAGAACCCGTTACGACCCCAGACCACAAGAGCGATCGAGAAGGTGAAAACGGTCAATAAACCAGCCCAACCGAGGGAAATAATATCCATAGCGCGATTACTAGCCACAATAGGAGACAATACCAGTACCTATGATACAGGCTACAGGGAACAGGGGATAGAGGATGGTGCAAGAATCCAAGCAGATGCAGGCATTGCAGACGCCAGAATTCCAGCCAACACAATCAGAGAGCCCGCAGTTGCAGGAACGTCTATGCCAGGAACGTCTGTGGCAGGAACGCCTAGAATCCATCAAGGCGGCGGTGATTAGTGCGATCGGAACCGTTGTAATTTACGCCACGGCCACTTGGCTGAATCAATCCTACGGGTCATCTCTCCTGGGATCCCTGACAGGTCTCACAGCCCTATTCCCGTCCATCAATCCGTTATTGAGATCTCCTGAAGCGTGGTTAGTGGGCTTGGCGATCGCGGCCTTTTCTGGATTTCTCTTTGGTATTACCTATCGCCATTTGGTTAGCGTGAGCCAGGATTCCCATCTGCGATCGGGGGCGATTGGAGCTTTTGGGCTGGTGCGGGGCTTGGCGCAGGTGGATTTAAACCATACCCTGCGGGGAGAATGGCTGGCTGGGGCCGTTTTGGCGATCGAAAGTTTTGGCATGTTTGCGATCGCGGCACTATTGCTCGACTGGGCCTTGCGCAAACAATGGGTTAAACCCTTTGCGGGGGGGACAGAAACGGGTTGGTCAGAATGAAGGCTATTGGCTGATCTAGGGCGACTAAAATTCTCTATCTACTTTCTGAGCAACTTTCTGAGCAACGATCGCGAGCCAGTTCTGCGCTTCGGGCGGAGCGTTGGGGGGCCGGTAATAGTGCTCTACAATCTGCAAACCTGCGGCTTCTAGACAGGGAGTCAGGCTGTCATACTCCCAGCCGACGACATAGCGGGCACCCGTTGGTCGATGGGAAAAGCCCTCTCCATCCCCCCGCACCATTGACATCACGATCGCGCCCTGGGGGACTAGCGATCGCTCCAGATCCCGCAGTACCCGCACCATTTCCGATCGGGGGACATGGATCAGGGACGCATTGGCAAAAATGCCATCAAAATAATTAGCGGGTAACTGTAAGTCCAAAAACGTCTGCTGCCAGACTTCACAGTTGGCGACCTGCCGCGCCATTGCTACAAACGCCGGGGTCGCATCTAGCCCCACCACTTCATGGCCGTCGATTTGAAATGCCACCAGATCGCGACCGGGGCCACAGCCGAGATCGAGGATGCGACCGGGATTGCGGGGCATGGCCGCTACCAGTGCTTGGCGATTTTGGCTGACATCATGATCCCAGGTTCCGGTTTTGAATGACTCGGCTGTCGTTTGATATTCCGCGATCGTAATTGCTTCGTGTTTTTCCATGGTGGCGAGATCGTCCCTTCTATCCCACACAGTAATCCTGAGGTCAACTTACCACGCAGGTACGGACAAACGAATCTGTTGGAGGGGCAATCGCCGTAGCCCGGTTTCCAGGAGATCTCCTATCCTAGGAGAAGCAGCACTGATGCTTGGACGATCTCGGACTACCCCTACCATCGTGACCCCCTGCTTCCATCGGTTAAGGAGCCAGCTATGAATCAATTTCCACCCCCCAACGGCCAAGGCAGAAATGGTCAATTTAATGGGATGTTTACCACTTCCCAGTTGGGCTTGGGCAATGGGCTACGGCAGTTGATTTGGCTGCTGCTGTTCGCTTGGTTGCTGGGTTCTCTAGGTTTGGGCTGGCTGGTTAAGTTCTCCCTGGTAGTGATTGGGTTGCTGATTTTTCTGCCGATCGTCGGCATTTTTGGTCTGCAATGGTGGATTAAGCGCAACCTGGTACAGGATAGTTGTCCCGTTTGTGATTACGAAATTTCCGGGTTAAAAGGATCCCAATTCCAATGTCCCAACTGTGGGGAACCACTGCAAGTGGTGCAGGGGAAGGTAATGCGCCTCACGCCGGAAGGCACGATCGACGTGCAGGCGGTGGACGTAGTAGATGTATCTGCTAAAGCAGTGGATGAATAAGTGGATTAATCATAAGTGGATCAATCAATAGCGAAGATGTGTCCATCGTCTTTCGCGGCCTTGGTTTATTCGCGGCCTTGGTTTCTTTGCGGCCATTGCTTGCAATCTACGCATAAATTGCAAGCAATGGGTATAAGCGGCTCAATAGATAGTCAGATTATAGATAGTTCAACCATGGATGATTTTTCGGCTGATTTTTATCATCAATAAGTCTGAAATTGACTGGGATGTAACAGTTTTTGGGGTCGTTTAGGGAATCTTGTAGGAAATCCAAATGTGAAAGGATGAATGACTTGCTATTCAAGTTATTCCTGTCGTTTTAGCTTGACGATCGTGCAACTCTGGTCTCAGCCCTTGCCTTACGGGTGGTAATCGTAGTGGACTAAAACTCACGATATACCTCAAACCCACAGCGCATTCTAGAGCTGGATTGCACTCTAAAACATCTACCTATATGGCCTCCTTAAAGAAAATAGCGCCAGGGTTGCAACATGGGTACAGCAGAGTTGCCCACTAAAACATCAGAAACATCAGAAATCTCAAGAAAACCCGATTCGCTAGTAGCGTCCTTTAAACTTATGCATTCTGCTTCTGCCCATTTCAGCGAAACTACTCTCGATTTCAATCCGGTACCCTCTCAATCAGAATTTACAGGACTCAATCCCCAAGCTGCAATGACAGCGCTCAGTCAGTGGGCTCTCTCTAGCTCAGCCCTGGAGACTTTTTTTGATCGAGTGACTCAGTTAGTGGCTGCGACTTTGAAGGTTCCCTACAGTGCAGTTTGGCGGGTTCTTTCAGACCAACAATCCCTCCGGCGGATCGCATGCACCCTCGATACATCTGAAATCGATCGGACAGCAGACTCTGTGGAAATCCATCTGCCCGTACAATCGCCCTTGGCCCAAGAAAGCGGATTTATGGTTCAAACTTCTCAGGGCAATCAGGGGCAAGATCTCCCCATTCCACCCCCCTTAGGCAGCCAGAGTGGAATTGTTTTAGGGATTCAAGGTCGGCATCAATTACTAGGCGCTCTTGAGGTTTATACCCATGAGTCTCGCCAATTTTCAGTAGATGAAGTCCATTTTCTTCAAGCAGTTGCCAGCATTCTAGGTTCTGCGATCGAACGGCATGCTTCGGAAGCATTAATTGCAACCCAAAGTGAAGTCCTGGCCTTAATTGCGGATGGATCTGAACTGCCTACTGTTTTTAATCGATTATGTGAACTCTTGGAACAGGAGTTGCCCAGTGCCTATTGTTCCATTCTGGTGCTAGATCCCCAAGAGAATCGTTTACGAGCTGGGGCCGCACCCACGTTACCGCCTGAGTTTGCCCAAGGTGTGGATGGGTTGATGGTTGGTTCCTGTGCAGGTTCCTGTGGAACTGCGGCCTATCGCGGAGAATCCGTCTTTGTGAATGACATTGCAACAGATCCGCTATGGGCTGACTTTCGTGATTTTGCCCTAGGTCATGGCATTCGCGCCTGTTGGTCATCGCCGTTCCTCTCGGCGGAAGGACAAGTTTTAGGAACTTTTGCCCTGTCCCATCGGGTCTCTTGCCAACCCACTTCCTACCACCAAGAAGTTCTGAAAACTGCTGCCAATCTTGCTAGCATTGCAGCTGAATCTTCCCGGCGAGCTATGGCCCTCAAAGCGGCTAATGCTGACTTAGAAAATCGTGTGGCGCTCCGTACTGCAGAATTGAGTTCAACGCTACAACAGCTTCAACAAACCCAGGCTCAACTGATTCAAGCAGAGAAAATGTCTGGGTTGGGACAAATGGTGGCCGGGGTGGCCCATGAAATTAATAATCCTGCCACCTTTGTTGCAGGCAATCTTCACCATGCCAAAGGCTATTTCGAAGATCTTCTCAATCTGCTCCAAGCCTATCAGTTGAGTGCACCACAACTTGGGGAAACCGTTACTGAACAACTGATGGAAACTGATCTGGAATTTTTGATGGAGGATTTGCCTAAAGTTTTTGCTGGGATGCAGTCAGGTTGCGATCGCATCATCAATATTGTTCAAGGTCTGCGGAACTTTTCTCGTTTAGACGAAGCTGAGCTCAAATCCGTCGATCTTCATGAAGGCATTGAGAACACATTGATGATCATCAACCATCGTTTGACGAATCCAGATGAGCCCTCTGCAATTCAGATCATTAAGGAATACGGAGATCTTCCATTGGTCACCTGCTATGCCAATCAACTGAATCAGGTGTTTATGAATCTATTGAACAACGCGATCGATGCCCTAAATACCCAAGGGCAAAATGCAGATTCTAGCTTCACTCCGTGGATTCGCATTACAACGGCAATGGTAGGCACGGATCGTGTGCAAATCAAAATTGCAGACAATGGAATTGGCATTCCAGCAGAAATTCAGACTCGAATTTTTGATCCCTTTTACACAACGAAACCCATTGGTCAGGGAACTGGGTTAGGGCTTGCGATTAGCTACCAAATTGTGACAGAGCAACATAAAGGTAGATTAGAAGCAGTAGCTTTGCCGGAACAGGGAACTGAGTTTATCGTAGACATTCCGGTGTGTCTGGATTAAGGCAGTTAAAGACCCGTAGGAGCAACAGAAAAGTTCTAGGAGCCAAGAAGGGGGGTGCGGGAAACTGCGCCCCCACAACTCCGTAAGATGGTGTTGAAAAAATCAATCAGCAAGTCTTGGTTCGGCTCAGTCCCAAAGAGGCGCTTGCAGCCAAAGTCGGTGGGTAGATTGGTGGAGCGATCGCGCAATATGGGGAAGCAATATGGGGAAGCATTGAGCTGGGTTTCCTTTGGGCATAGCGATTCCAGCCAATGAACTTTGATGAACGTTTACCGATTAACGTTCACCCACGAGCGTAAAGGCTGCCCAATGACTCGGAGCAGGATAGCGTTGTTTTGTGATGAGCATGGCTTGGCGTAGGGCTTGGGCTTTGTCGGGTTGTTGCTTCAGTTGGCGGTAAAATTCCTGCATTAACTCGCTAGCGGATTGGTCATTCACGGCCCACAGCGATACAACTACGCTAGGCGCACCTGCTGCAATGAACGATCGGGATAATCCCACAACACCGTCCCCGGTAATCTCGCCCTGTCCCGTATCGCAGGCGCTTAGGACGACTAAATCCGCATTGAGTTTCAAGTTAAAAATTTCTGCGGCACTCAAGAAGCCGTTATCCTGACCACTGGGTGCAAGGGCGATCGCGCCGGGAATGTCGCCTTGGACGGGATCGAGTAAACCGTGGGTCGCGAAATGCAGTAACCGAGCCGAGGGCATTTGTTGCAATACGGCTGCTTTGGTGGCTTGCGATCCGATCAGCGGTGGGGTGTTGAGTTGTTGGCCGATGGCGATCGCTTCTTGACGAGCGGCGGGTAAGGATGACAGTGGTTGACCGTTGTAGGTGGGCATTTTGGGGTCGCCGACGATGACGGCACCACTCGCTTTTGGACGCTTGGCGAGGGTTTGAGTCAGGGCGAGGGTTTGGATGGAGGGGGCGATCGAGATTGTATGTTTTTCAATCAGAGGACGGCCTTGGGCATCGGGTAAGGCGGCAAAGGGCACGAGGAAGAGTTCACCCTGGGGTAGGAAAATGACTCGTTGGTTGGGGTCGCTGGGCAAATCTTGGGCGATCGGGGCGATGAGGTATTTGTAGAGTTGCGCGAGGGGATCGCTTTCAGCGGAGGGGATAGGTTGCTGGGAAATTGTAATGCCTGCTCGTCCGCGCACATCTAGATCGCTGCGGCTCTTGTTGACTAGACGTGTTGGGAAATAATGGATAATGTGAAGCAGTAGCCCAGAGCCTTCTCATGCTGAATCT